>JAHELX010000870.1 GCA_024643945.1 Anaerolineales bacterium | reverse complement strand
TGGCCCCCCCTTGCCCTCCTCTGTCCCGCTGCCCTCCATCTTCCCTGCCCGCTTCGTAGCTCGCGAGCGTGAGTTGGCCCGGCTGGACGAGTTCCTGGGCATAACCCTGACCGGTCAGGGGCAGGTGGTCTTCATCACCGGCGAAGCCGGCAGTGGTAAGACGGCCCTGGCGCGTGAGTTCAGCCGGCGTGCCCAGCAGGCACATGCCGATCTGGTCGTCGCCGGCGGCAACTGCGATGCCCAGATTGGCCAGGGCGATCCGTACCTGCCCTTCCGTGAGGTGCTGAGCCTGCTGACCGGCGATATTGAAGCCAAATGGGCTGCGGGGACGATCACCCAGGAAAACGCTAACCGCTTGTGGGCCTTGATGCCTCTCTCTTTGCCAATCTTGGTGGACCTGAGCCCCGATCTGATCGATGGCCTGGTACCCGGCCCAGCCCTGCTGTCACGGGCTGTCGCCTTTGCGCCTGGGTCTTCGACCCTCCCGGCTGCGGGGGGCGCTAGAGGTGGCGCGGCCGGCTGGCTGGCTCGACTCGAGCAACTGGTGGCCCGCAATGGAGCCGGCCAGGGTTCGGTTAACTTGCAGCGGAGCTATCTGTTTGAGCAGTATACCACGCTGCTGCAGGCGCTGGCAGCACAACGACCCTTGCTGTTGATCCTGGACGACCTGCACTGGGCTGACCCCTCCTCCATCAGTTTGCTGTTCCACCTTGGCCAGCGCATCGGCAGGAGCCGCATCTTGCTGGTGGGGACCTATCGGCCAGAGGACGTAGCCGTGGGCTGGGAGAACGCAGCCCATCCGCTGGAAGGCGTGGTCAGCGAGTTCAAACGCGACTTCGGGAATATTGGGGTGGACCTGGATCAAGCCGCTGCTGTTGAGGGCCGGCGCTTCGTGGAGGCTTTGCTGGATACAGAACCCAACCGACTGGACGAGACGTTTCGGCGGACCCTCTTCCAGCACACGGGGGGACACGCTCTGTTCACCGTCGAGTTGCTGCGGGACATGCAGGAGCGGGGAGATTTGCGGCGAGACGCGGAAGGACAATGGGTCGCGGCGCCAACCCCCCCGCCCACAGGCACAGGTGGTTCGCAAGTGCAGGCAAGCCAGGGCGGGCCGGACTGGAGGAGTCTGCCGGCCCGGATGGAGGGGGTGGTCGAGAAACGCATCGCCCGCCTACCGGCGGAGTTGCGGCAGGCGCTGCGCATCGCCAGCGTGGAGGGTGAAGAGTTCACGGCCGAGGTGGTGGCCAGGGTACAGGGAGTGGATGAGGGGGAGCTCATCCGGCGCTTGAGTGCCGAAGCGGTCCGGCAACATCGCCTGGTGAGTGCTCCGAGCCTGCGGTGGTTGGGTCAGCGGCCCCTGTCCTGCTATCAGTTTCGGCACAACCTGTTCCAGAAATATCTGTACCACACGTTGGACGAGGTGGAGCGGGCGTATCTGCACGAGGCGGTAGGTAGTACCCTGGAGGCTCTCTACGCGGACCAGGCGGAGCAGGTGGCAGGACAGTTGGCGCGGCACTTCCAGGTGGCGGGGAATGTGGATAAGGCGGTGGAGTATTTGCTCCAGGCAGGCGAACGGGCACGCCGGCTGTCGGCCAATGAGGAGGCGATTGGCTACTTCCAGCAGGGTCTGGCGCTACTGCAGAGCGTGCCGGACAGCCCCAAACGGGAGCAGCGAGAACTCGCCTTGCAACTCCCCCTGGGCAATGCGCTAATCGCCATTAAGGGCTATGCGGCTCCGGAAGTGGGCCAGGCGTTCAGCCGGGCGCGGGAACTATGCCGGCAGCTGGGGGACATGCCGGATCTCTTCCCGGTGCTGGCCGGGCTGCATCGATTTTTTCTGGCGCAGGGAGAGGAGCAAATGGGACGTGAGCTGGGGGAGCAGCTCCTCAACCTGGCGCAGAAGGGGCAGAACCCCGGCCTGCTCGGGGAAGCCCACCGGGCGCTAGGAGTTACCCTGTGGTATCCAGGAGAGTTTGCTGCGGCTCAATCGCACTTTGCGCAGAGCATCGCGCTTTACGACCGTCAACGCCACACCCCTTATGCCCTTGATGGCGAAGACTCTGGAGTGACCTGCCTCTCCTATGCAGCCTGGACCTTGTGGATTCTCGGCTATCCCGACCAGGCCCTGAGAAGGAACCAGGATGCGCTGACCCTGGCCCAGGAACTGGCGCATCCTTTCAGCCTGGCATCTGCCCTGGCCTTTGCTGCCGGGCTCCATCAGTTCCGCCGGGAGGCAGGGGCAGCCCGGGAGCGGGCAGAGGCGGCCATGACCCTCTCGGCTGAGCAAGGCTTTCCGTTCTGGCTGGCAATGGGTAGGGTCGTGCAAGGTTGGGCGCTGGTCGAGCAGTGTCCTGCGATCCCTGGAGAAGGGAGTGCGGAAGGGTCGCGTTCCGAGTCTGTCGCGGGCCAGAGGCAGGCAGAAGAGGGGATGGCGCAGATACGTCAAGGTCTGTCCGACTGGCAAGCGATGGGGATTGAGGTGGAGCGGCCCTATTATCTGGCCTTGCTGGCTGAAGCGTATGGCAAAGTGGGTCAGGCGGAAGAAGGGCTTGGCGTGTTAGACGGGGCGCTGGCCAGGATGTCCAGCGTTGGGCGCTGGTGGGAGGCGGAGTTGTGTCGGCTGGCAGGGGAGTTGCGGTTGCGGGTTGAGGCTGAGGCTAAGGTTGAGGTTAAGGCTAAGGTTGAGGCTGAGGCCTGTTTTCGTCAGGCGATTGAGATTGCGCGCGAGCAG
>JAHELX010000869.1 GCA_024643945.1 Anaerolineales bacterium | reverse complement strand
GGTTTGAGGCGGTGCTGGATGTCCTGAGCGCCAGCGACCCACCCTCAGACCCCGGTCTTTGGCGACATCTGATGGCCTGCCAGAGCGCGATCCTGGCCGAAGCCAGTCGCCTCCATCGTCTCTCCGCCGAATTACCTGCCGCTCACCTGCACGCCGTGACCGAGTTTAGCCAGAAAATTGCCCCTATTTTGAATCTGGAAACGCTGGTGGAGCAAGTTGTGTCGTTGATATACCAGGGTTTCGGCTACGAGTACGTCCACCTATTTCTGATGGACGCTATCGGCCAGGAGATTGTTTTTCGCGCGGGGGTATGGCACGGCGAGCCGGCAAAACCCGGCGTGCACCGTTTGCTCCGGGTAGGAGAGGAGGGGATCATCGGTTGGGTGGCAGCCTGCGGGGAGCCGGCCATTGTCTCGGACGTGACGCGCGATGATCGCTATGTGCCTCACCCTGGATTGCCCAACGTACGCTCTGAGCTGGCGGTTCCTCTCAGCGGCGGAGAAGGCATTTTGGGCGTGCTTGACGTGCAAAGCGACCGAATCGGTGCCTTTGGACAGGCTGACCAATTATTGCTGCAAGCGCTGGCCGCCCAGGTAGCCATCGCTATCGAGAACGTGCGCCTGCACGCCAGCATGCAGCGCCGCATGCACGAGCAAACCGTTCTCTTTTATGAAACCAGCACGGCCATCGGGGCTAATTTGGATGGTGACACGGTACTTCGGACAATAGCCGCCAAGCTGACCGAAGCTCTCACCGTGGGCGGTTGTACCATCTGCGAGTTGGATGTCAAGCGCGAAACAGTCACCTCCATCGCCGAGTATGTTATGCTCAGCAACCAGAGTCCCTCCCATACCTGGCGCACGCTGGGGCAGTCCGTTCCTCTCCGCGACGACTCGGTCGCTCGTCAGGTGCTACAAACGCGCCGGCCTGTTTTGGTCTATAGCCGGGAAGGCGAAGGGACGACCGATCCTCTTCCTTCCTGGCAATCATCTGGCTGGAAGGCACTGCTGGCGCTTCCTCTGCAACTGGAACGCCGCATCATCGGTTTGTTGGAGCTCTACGACCGGCAGGCGTCTCGACAATTCACCCCCGACGACGTTCAGCTCTGCCGGGCACTGGCGCATCAAACCGCGCTGGCTATGGAGCGCACCCGTCTTTTCAACGAGATACGTCAACGCCTCAACGAGGTCGCCGAACTCTACACCCTGGCCAATGAAATCGCCACCAACCTGAATCTGACCGAGGTGCTCGACGCTATCGTCCAGGCGATCCGGCGTGCGATGGGCTGCCGGGGCTGCTGCATCTTCTTGCTCGACGCAGCAAGCCAGATGTTGGAGATCAAAGCGGCGGCCGGCCTCAAGCCCGAATGGCGCGAAGCGGCCCGGCTGCGGCTGGGCGAAGGAATCGCCGGACGGGCGGCGGCCGAAGTACGTCCTATCTATCTGCCCGATACATTGCAGGACGAGGATTTCATCTTTTTTGACCCGGAGGTTCGATCCCTGCTGGCCGTCCCCCTGCAGGTGAAAGGGCGGGTCATCGGCGTTATCAACGTGGACGACCGGGTTCCCAATGCCTTCGGCCCCGACCAGGAACGACTGCTGACCATCGCCGCCGCCCAGGCGGCCATTGCTATCGAGAACGCGCGCCTTTTCTCGCAGGTGCTCTCCGAGAAACAGCATACTGATGCCATTATCCAGTGCATGGCGGATGGGCTGCTTATGCTCGACCGGGATGGCGTGGTGGTCAGTTGTAATCCGGCCTTGACTATGATGCTCGACATGCGGCGGGAGGATATCGTAGGACAGCCAGCCACTGACCCGGGTGCCGACCCGCGGCTGCAGGCCATCGGCGGCCCGGCCACGGTCAAAGAGCGCACCGGAGTGCTGGCCCGCGAGGTGGAGATTCCCCGGACTGGACCGGGAGGTGAGACGCTCCAACCTCGCATGCTGCGTATCTTCTCCACTATACTCAGTGACGAGGCTGGCGGGCGTATGGGTGAAGTGCGTGTGGTTCACGATGTGACCCGGGAGCGCGAGATTGAAGAGATGAAGAACGAGTTCTTCTCCACCACCTCCCACGAATTGCGTACTCCGCTCTTCTCCATTCAGGGGTTTGTGCGTCTCATCCTGGAAGGCCAGGTGCCCGACGAGGAGACGCAGCGGGAATTTCTGGGCATTATTCTCCAGCAGGCAGACCAGCTTGCCCAACTGGTGAACAATCTATTGAACATCTCGCGGCTGGAATCAGGCATGCTGGAGCTGGAGCACAAGCCAGTGCCGTTGCTGGGCATATTGCACGAGACGGTCGCCAAATTGCGAGGCATTGCCCAGGAGAAGGACATTGCCCTGGAAACCGATTTACCCGCCAGCCTGCCGACTGTCATCGGCGATCAGGACTGGCTGCAGCAAGTGGTCACCAATCTCATCGGCAACGCTATCAAATTCACACCCGAAGAAGGTCAGGTTGTGGTTGGCGCACGCCAGTCCGAGGATGAGATTGTGGTGGAGGTGAGGGACACCGGGATTGGTATCCCCGCCGACTCGTTGGATCGAATTTTTACCAAGTTCTACCGGGTGCCACATAGGGCCGGCGAACAGCCCGAAGGGACTGGCCTGGGCTTGTACATTGCCCGGCAAATCATCAAGGCACACGGCGGGCGTATCTGGGCTGAGAGCACGCTGGGACAGGGAAGCACGTTCCGGTTTACGCTGCCCTGTGGATGACGTGAAACGTAA
>JAHELX010000175.1 GCA_024643945.1 Anaerolineales bacterium | reverse complement strand
GTACTTGGGTGTACCTCCGTGTCATCGTATCACTTCATGAGGACCCTGTCAAGATGACAGACCGGGTTTAGAGTCACTGGCGTCTCTGTGATTGCAACCCCTTCGGATGCATTCTCAGCTTAATAGATTTGAACGGCCTTGTCAAGTGAGACGCCGGCTTGGGACCCTTCTAGAACCCACCAAAGCGACCTGGTAATAACCGAAGGGGGATTGAATGCGAGGGGGTAGTTGTGCTATAATAAGTAAATGGAGATTCCCATGACCACACAAGACATTCGCTGGATTCAACGCTTCAATCATTTCAACAAAGCCTTTTCCCAGTTGAAAGAGGCCGTGGAACTGGCGCAGCAACGCAAACTCTCGAAACTCGAAGAGCAGGGGCTGATACAAGCCTTTGAATTCACTCACGAACTGGCCTGGAATACATTGAAGGATTTTCTCGAAAGCCGCGGCGTGCGCAATCTCTATGGCTCAAAAGACGCCACACGCGCAGCCTTCCGAACGGGCCTGATCGAAAACGGCGAAGTATGGATGGACATGATCAACAGCCGCAATTTGACCTCGCATACCTACGATGAAACCACTGCGGCCAAGATTGTCTCTGCCATTATTCATACGTACTTTACCGAGTTCGAAGCATTCCAGACCAGGCTGGAAAAGATGAAAGCAGAATCGGCATGAAATACGGCTTGAAAGAGGCCACCATCCAAAAAATCTGCGCTGTCTTTGCCAAATTCCCGCAAGTGGACAAGGCCGTGCTGTACGGCTCGCGCGCCAAAGGTAACTATAAAAACGGCTCCGATATTGACCTGACCCTGTGCGGCGACGCGGATTTGACGCTGGACGTCCTGTACAAGATCATGCACGAACTCGACGACCTGCTGCTGCCCTATACCATTGATCTGTCCATTTTCAGTGACATCGGCGACCCGGATGTGGTTGAGCATATCCGGCGCGTGGGTGTCACGTTTTACGAGAAGGGCAGCGGAAATGCCCTCGCAGTCGAAACAGCGCAACAAAACTGAAACTGTCAACGAAGCAATTCCTCTGAGAAATCGTAGCCCAAGAGTAACCCCGCCGGTCGGCGGGGTTTTTATTTGGGGTAGAGATCGTTAGAGTTTGCACAAAACAGTTGACAACCGCCCAATTGTGAGGTATACTTGTGTTCAATAAATAGACCGACAGTCGGTTTAATAAAGAGAAAGAGAAAAACAATGGCCCGCATCGTCAAAGAAGAAGAATACGCGGCGCGGCGCAACGAAATCCTCGATGTCGTCCAACGGCTCGTGTATACCAAAGGCTACGAGCAGATGACGATCCAGGACATCCTGGACGACCTGCACATCTCCAAGGGGGCGTTCTATCACTACTTTGACTCAAAAGGGTCAGCGCTGGAAGCGCTCATTGAGCGCATGGTAGTCGTGGAGGTAATACCGCTTCTCATGCCCATCGTGCAAGATCCTCACCTGGCCGCTCTGGAAAAACTCAACCGTTACTTTGACACGGCTATACGCTGGAAAACCGCAAAGAAGACCTTTATGCTTGAACTGCTGCGCGTCTGGCTGGCCGACGAGAACGCTATCGTCCGCCAAAAATTGTTTACCTTATCAGGCAAAGCGGTCACACCGCTGCTCACAGAAATCATCCGCCAGGGGATCCAGGAAGGCGTCTTTCAGACCTCCTTTCCTGACCAGGTTTGCAATGTGATCGTGTACATTCTCCAGGGCCTTAATGACACGATTATTGAGCTGCTCATCTCAAGCGAGACGAATCGTGACGATGCGCGCATCGAAAGGGGCGTGACTGTCTACACCGCTGCGCTGACCGACGCGCTGGAGCGTGTTCTGGGGGCTCCAAGAGGTTCCCTAAATCTCATTGACCCCGAAACGCTGAAGGAGTGGTTTGTTTCACCGAACGACGCCATGAGTGTCCCAGGTGAAGGGTTGATGGAAGGCATCGGAATTCTCGAGTCCCGTAACATATAAACGCCCACGGAATGTGGAAAGGAGTGCTGAACATGAGATTGTATTTGCGCCTGGCGTGGCGCAACCTCTGGCGGCATCGCCGCCGAACCGTCATTGTGGCCGTCGCCATTGGCGGCACGATGGCGATGATGATGTGGTACGACGGCTTAGTCGGCGGGTTCAATGAGGCCATCTATGGCAACGCCATCCGGGTGTTGGGGGGTAATATCCAGATTCACGCCGCCGGCTATGGGGCCGAGGTCAACCAGCTGCCGCTGCTGCCGCTGGCCAACGACCAGGCCCTGGTGCAGGCAGCGCAGGCGCAGCCCCAAGTGCTGGCGGCGGCGCGCCGTATCAACACCGGCGGCATGGCCACTACGCGGGAGGGCGCGTTCGGCGTCACTATCGTGGGCGTCGAACCCGATCAGGAACTGCCCGTCAGCCTGGTAGCGCAAAAGGTTTCGGCCGGGCGCTACCTGGCCACCGACGACCAGGACATGGTGTATATCGGCCAGGGCCTGGCCACCGCGATGGGCGTGGGCGTCGGCGACCGCTTCACGCTGGCCGGGCGAGCCATGCACCAACAGATGCGCAGCCGCACGATGACGGTGGCCGGCATCTATGATATCGGGATGCCCGACATCGAAAAGCGCACCATCTACATTACGCTGGGCGAGGCGCAGGACCTGTACGGCCTAAACGGGCAGGTCACCGAGATCGCCATTTCGCTCAAGCAGATCGGCGAAGAGCCGGCCGTGATGAATGCCCTCCGGCCCAGCCTGGCCGGTTCCGAAATCGTGTCGTGGCAGACCAGCTTCCCCGAGCTGGAGCAGGCGCTGGCGACCAAAGGCGGCGCGATGAACGTGTTTAGCGTCATCATCATGGTCATCGTCGGCATCGGCATCCTCAACCTGCTGCTCATGGCCATCTATGAGCGGACGCGCGAGATCGGCATCCTGGGGGCGCTGGGCCTGAAGCCTTCCCAGATTTCCATCCTGTTTGTGCTGGAAGGCGTCTTGATGGGGCTGGTGGGCGTGGCGGTCGGCGTGGCGCTGGGGCTGCTAATCAACGGCGTGTTGGGCAAGGTGGGCCTGGATTTTTCCGCGTACTCGAGCATCTCGAGCTATACGGCCCTGGTCAGCGGCAAGGTCTACTCCACCTGGGGGGTGGATAAGCTACTCCAACGGACGCTGACGGTGCTGATTATCACTACGCTGGCCGCCCTGTATCCGGCGCGCGAAGCGGCTCAGCGCGAGCCATCTGAAGCCCTGCATTACGTGTGAGGTGCAACTATGATACAACTCTACAAAATGGCCTGGCGCGACCTGGGCCGTAACCGGCGGCGCACCTTCTTTTCCATGCTGGCGCTGGCCTTCGGCGTGGCGCTGCTGCTGTTCATGGCCTCTTTTATCGCCGGCGAAATGCGCGGTGCGCTGCAATCGGCCATCAAGCTGCAAAGCGGCCACCTGCAGGTGCGGGCGGCTACCTATAACGAAGACAAAACCAGCCTGAAGTGGGAAGACCTGCTTGAGAATCCGGACGCCCTGGCGGCGCAGATTGCCACCCGGCCGGAGGTGCAGGCGGCCACGCCGCGTCTGTATGCGACGGGCATCGTGGCCGCCGGTGATACGTCCACCGGCGTGCGCGTCATCGGCATCGACCCGGCCTCGGTCGCGAGCGCGCCCTTCCGTGACGGGATGGTCAGCGGCGACTATCTCACCGCCGACGACCGGGGTGGCCTGCTCATGGGCCGGACGCTGGCCGACAAGCTGAAGCTGGCGCCGGGCGACACTATCAACCTGCTGGTCAACACCTCCAACGGCGACGTGGATCAGCAGTCTTTCGTCATTCGCGGCCTCTATTCGACGGGCACACCGGGCTACGACGAGAGCACCATCTTTTTGCCGCTAGCCAAGGCGCAGGCCATCGCCCGCGCCGAGAACCATGCCAGCGTCATCTTCATCTTGCTCAAAGACCAGGACCAGACCGATGCCGTGGCCGCCGCTCTGCAAGCGCCGGCGTACCAGGTCAAGACTTTTGTTCAACTGAACACCCTCCTGAGCGAGTTCGAGCAGTTCGCCAACGTCTATATGTACATGTTCTACCTGATCGTCCTGGGGATTACGGCCACCGTCATCATCAACACGCTCATCATGTCGGTCTTCGAGCGCACGCGCGAAATCGGCATCCTGGCAGCGATGGGGATGAGGGGCGGGCGCATCATGGCCATGTTCTTCGCCGAAAGCAGCCTGTTGGCGGTAGGTGGCATCGTGATGGGGGTGGCGCTGGGCAGCCTGTTGTCTGCCTACGTACAGCAATACGGCTTTTTCATCGGCGACTTGGGGATCACCGGTATCCTCATCGGCGAGCGCATTTACACCTACCTGACCCTGAACGATATCGTCACACTGACCATCATGGCGTTTGTCATCACCTTACTCGCGGCGCTCTATCCCGCGTGGCTGGCCGCCCACATGGAACCCGTCGAAGCTCTGCACGGCGGCAAGTAAAGGAGATTACTATGGAAGTCACAAAAGTAGATAATGTCACCCGTGTCTTTAAGATTGGCAAGATCGAGACCCAGGCTCTGCGCGGCGTCAGTCTTTCCATCGAGAAGGGTGAATTCACGGCCCTGGTAGGACCTTCCGGTTCGGGGAAGACCACCCTCTTGCAGTTGATCGGCTGTCTTGACCAACCGACTAGCGGGCGCGTGTTCGTCAACGGCAAGGATGTCGGCCAGCTCAACCGGAGCCAGCGTGCCGACATGCGGCGCGGAACGATCGGCTTTATCTTTCAATTCTTTGCCCTGATCCCAACCCTGTCAGCGTATGAGAACATCGAGATGCCGCTGCTCTTGAATGGATATAACGCCGCCCAGCGCCAGGAGCGGGTCATGGAATTACTTGAGTCGGTTGACCTTAGCGACCGTGCGCACTATCGTCCAGACCAGTTGAGTGGCGGGGAACAACAACGCGTGGCCATCGCCCGCGCCCTGGCCACCCATCCTGCCCTGGTGCTGGCCGACGAGCCAACGGCCAACCTGGACACCGAGAACGGCCGCCAGGTGATGGAGATCATGCAACGTTTGAACCAGGAGACGGGCACCACCTTTGTCTTCGCCACCCACGACCCGCGCGTGATCGCCTTCGCCCGGCGCGTGGTCGAGCTGCGCGACGGACGGGTCGCCGAGTGCTAATGCGTCCCTTCGAGCCCTCGGGATGATATGATGCGTGAAACGTAAAACGTACTGCGTATTGCGTATTCCGTTTACGTTTTACGTTTTACGTTTTACGCAGTACGCAATACGCAGTACGTTTTACGCATCCTACACCAGGAGATTCCATATGGCAAGGTATTTAAGGATGGGCCTCTGGGTGACGGCGCTGGTGGCATTGGCTGCCGCCGTCACGGCCTGCGGCCGTGCCGCTACACCCACGCCGACGCCAATCGCCACCACGCCGGTCGCGACGGCCAGGTCTCTTGCTAGCGCAGGCGCTGTCACGGCCTCAGGCGTGGTGGTTCCCGCCCAGGAGGCAAGCTTGAGCCTGCCCAGCGATGCAGCAGTGGCGGAGGTGCTGGTGGCCGAGGGAGACAAAGTGGAAGCCGGCCAGTTACTGGTCCGCCTGGAGTCCGGCCAGCAGGCGGGGGCGGTGGCCGAGGCAGAGGCCAGGTTACGCTACGCGCAAGTCCAATTGGATCGGCTGCGGGCTGGTCCCAGCTCACAGGAGATCGCTGCCGCCCAGGCGGCTGTCGAGGCGGCTCAGGCCGGACTGGCTAAGATCGAGGAGAACGCCCAGCCTGAGGATATCGCCGCTGCCCAGGCGGCGCTCGTCTCGGCCCAGGCCACGCTGCAAAAGGCCCAAGAGGGCCCCGACGAGGATGAGATCACCATTGCCGCGGCTGCCCTGCGCCGGGCTGAGATCAGCTTGCAGCAGGCGCAGTGGGCCTATGACCAGGTCGCCTATGGAGCTGACGTGGCCGCCTCGCCGGAAGCGGCCCAACTGGAGCAGGCCACCTTAGATTACCAGACAGCCCTGGCCGACTACCACCTGGCCGTGCGCGGGCCGACCCAGGCTGAGGTAGCGGCGGCTCAAGCCCAACTGGCCCAGGCCGAGGCGAACCTGGCCCGCCTGGAGCGCGGTGCCAGCCAGGCCGACCTGGCCGCCGCTCAAGCTGGCATCCGGCGCGCCCAGGCGCAACTTGAGCTGCTCGAGGCTGGCGCGCGCCCCGAGGACGTGGCGGCGGCCGAGGCAGAAGTAGCCGCCGCCCAGGCAGCCTTGACCCAGGCGCAGGCTGCGCTGGCTGACACCGAATTGCATGCCCCTATGGCCGGCACCATCGCCACCTTGGACGTCAGCCCAGGTGAGGTGATGTCACCTTTGGGCGGGCAGGCCGCGCTGACGCTGGCCGACCTGGACCATCTGCGGGTGGAGACCACCGACCTCAGCGAGCGGGACGTCGCCCGAGTGGCGGTCGGCCAGCCAGCCACGGTCTACGTGAAAGGGTTGGGCCAGGACATTCAGGGAAGGGTGGTCCGCATCGCATCCCAGGCGACGACCCTTGGCGGTGACGTGGTGTACAAAGTTGTTATCGAGCTGGACCAACAGCCATCCGGGCTGCGCTGGGGAATGAGCGTGGACGTTGAGATAACCACCCAGTAAGGAGTACCAAGTTCTCTTGCACAAGGCGAGACTGCCACTCATCCGCCTTCATAACCTGCGACATACCGCGGCTACCCTGATGCTCCAACTTTGAGAAGTCGTGGGGCCCGCCTGGGTAGACTGGCCCACCCATAGGTCCCCTGCGGGGATAGGTCCCCTCTGGGGAAAAGGCTGCCCCACCCTACTTTTCAGACACGCTCTGAGTGGTAGACAATTTGGCCATCGAACACGGTCAGATAGACCTGGGTGTCGGGAATATCCTCGGGAGGAATGGCGAAAATGTCTCGATCCAGTACAATCAGGTCAGCCAGTTTGCCGGGGGTCAGGCTCCCTTGTCGGGCGACCTGGCCGCTGGCGTGCGCCGGCCCCAGCGTATAACCCCGCACTGCTTCGGCGACAGTCAGACGCTGGTCCGGGTACCAGCCGCCGGCGGGCGAGCCATCCCGGCGCTGGCGGGTCACGGCGGCATGGATGCCCCAGAAAGGATTGGGAGAAGCGACCGGGCAATCGGAGCCTAAGGCCAGCACCGTCCCGGCGTCCAGCAGATCACGGAAGGCATAGGCCCAGCGCGCCCGTTCGCCGCACGCCTTGTCAATCATGGCCATGTCGTCGGTAGCGTGAATGGGCTGCACCGAAGCCACCAGCTCGAGCAGTGCCAGGCGATTCAAATCAGCGGGATGGCTGTGTTGCACGTGCTCGATCCGGTGAGGCGCCAACAGGGGGACCTCTCCCTTCTGGCGAGGCAAGACTTCAGTGAAAACGTCGAGCAATTCCCGAACGGCTCGGTCGCCAATGGCGTGGATAGCCGTCGAAATGCCAGCCTGGTGAGCGCGGGAGACAATTTCGGCGATTTCTCTCATCGGCGTGAGCGGCAGGCCACTTCCGTCGTCGGCAAAGGGCTCCAGCATCCAGGCAGTGCGGGGTCCGGTCGCGCCGTCGGCAAAAAGCTTGATACCGCCTACCCGCAGGATATCGTCACCAAAGCCGGTGCGCAGGCCCAGGGCGATGGCTGCATCCAGTCGCTCGCCGGGCAACATCATCCACACGCGCAAGCCAAGCTCTCCCGCGACTCGCAGTCGTTGCCACGCGCGAAAGGCGGGCGGGCCATCCGCGCCCCCCATAATGCGCATGTCGTGCACCCCAGTCAGCCCCAGTTGGTGGACCTCGGCCATCGCCTGGCGCATAGCTTCGTCGGTCTCCTCGGCCATGGGTGGGGGGATGACCTGGCGCACGCGATTGATCGCCAATTCGCGTAGAATCCCGGTCGGCTGGCCGCCTTCACCCCGCTCGATGATCCCCATCTCAGGATCGGGAGTGTCGGCGCCGATGCCGGCTGCCTGAAGCGCCCGGGAGTTGACCCAGGCCAGGTGCAAATCAGTGCGCCAGAGGATGACCGGGTTATCGGGGGCCAGGTCGTCCAGGTCGGCCCGGTCGGGCAGTCGCGGATGCGGCCAGGTATCCTGGTTCCAGCCCTGGCCCAGAATCCACTGACCAGGGGCCGCCCCCTGAACGGCTTGACGTACATATTCTCGGACCTCGGCCAGCGAGGTCGTGCCGGCCAGAGAGAGGCCACGCCGCGCCAGCGCCCACTCATAGAAATGGAAGTGGGCATCAGTCAGGCCAGGCAAAACCCGGCGGCCACCCAGGTCAAGCTGCCGGGTGTGGGATTTGGCCAGCGCCCGGACTTTGGCATCATCTCCAATGGCCCGGATGCGTCCCTCGCGCACAGCCAGGGCAGTCGCCTGCGGAAAGTTAGGGTCTTGGGTAGTCAACCTACCGTGGTATAGAATAAGATCGGGCATCGTCTCTCTCCAAGGTATCCACCTCTGCAAAGGATTTGGCTGGCTCCTCCAGATGTTGCGCCATCACTTCCGTCAAAGTCTCCCTGTCGTTCCTTGAATGGGGTCTCTAGCCTGTCAATCTTCGGAACGGGGAACAGACTGTCTCAGACGTTTGGTTTCGCCCCGGCGTCGCTTGGCCGCTAACCGGCGCCTCTTCGATCCGCGAGTCGGTTTTGTCTTGCGGCGGGACTTGGGCTTTTCAGCAGCCTGGCGGATCAACTCTACCAGGCGCTCGATCGCCTCCTGGCGATTTCGCTTCTGTGTACGGAACTCCCGGGCGACAATGACAAGTACGCCATCTGAGGTAATCCGCTTGCCGGCCAGGCGTATCAGGCGCTTGCGAACGTCAACAGGCAGGGAGGTGGAATTGCTCACGTCGAAACGGAGTTGCGCCGCTGTGGCGACCTTGTTGACGTTCTGTCCTCCCGGCCCAGACGCACGTATGAATTCCAGGTGGATTTCACTCTCGTCAATTGCAATGGACGGTGTAATTTGGATCATGTCTCTAATAGATGTGTCTAAGACGTTCGCTTCGGCCCCAAGAGGCGAGCAATGACCCAGGCAGCGGTCATAGTGGGTATCAACTGCGTGCCGGGCACAAGCTCTTCCAACACAGTCACACCCCGGAGGGGCGTCAGGCCCAGCCGGCCCAGCAGAACCCAGGCAATTGGCGCCGAGAGAAAATCCAGGCTGAAGTCAAGCAGGTCGAGTAAAACCACGACGACAAAGGGTGTGAGGCGCAGAGCGGTCAGCAAGTCGGCGTTGGGCGGTAGGGGGATGCGCCGCACCCGCCAGATCACCCAGCCCAACAACAACAGCGCAATACCAAACGCGCCTCCAACCAGCAGGAGCAGAATATACAAGGAGTTTGTTATGTCAACTTCAAACGGATTTTGCATTAGAAAAACGCCTGCCAGGCGAAAATAGCGATCATCAGCAACGAGAGAAAAAATTCCAGGGCACTGGCAGCCAGGGAGCCGACGATGTAACCCCGGACAGCTCGGAATGCTCGTCGCCAATCACGTTTCTCGAAGTATTCTACAGCTAGAATCCCTACCACCCCGCCTGAAATGGCGCCAAAAATGGTGCCGAGCACCGGCGCCATACCGCTGAGGAGAATCCCCCCCACTGTCGCGCCCACCAGGGCAACAGACATAGCTTTCCAACTGGCACCAGCCCTGCGGCTGCCGGCAGTGGTCAAGATTAGATCACTGCTCCAAGCCAACACCATCAATATTGCTAGCAAGGCCAGGGTAGGCCAGCCAACGGCTTGAAAGCCATCTACCCAGGCCCACAGCAAGGTCCCCAGCCAAATGAAGAGAGGCCCCGGCATAACGGGAAGAATGGCCCCCACTACTCCCAAAAACATCAAGAGATAGGCCAGCAAGAAGAGGTCGGTAGAAGGTTGCATATACTCAGATCCATCTATGTTCCATCCAAAATCTCGTTTAGGTTGGAGGCTACGTTTTTGGGGTTATCTTGACAGACCCAAAGGCCAAGATGCTCAAATCCCCCCGTCTCCTGCATCCCAAAATGAATCAAGCCTTCTTCTACGCCTGCCGCAAAAGAATTTCGAGCTAGATAGATGGAAGACTGGGGATTCTCTTCAACTAATTGTTTCAGCTCGGGCTGGGCATTGGCT
>JAHELX010000868.1:2332-2739 GCA_024643945.1 Anaerolineales bacterium | reverse complement strand
CCTCTCGGGCGTCGTAGACGATGCCTTCCGGGTCAATCAGTACAACCGTGCCGCCGTAATTGTGGGGTGTAGCGCCACACGTCACACGCAGGTTAAAATCGGCAGGGCCGCTGGCGGTAGGGGTGAAGCTCGCCTCAAACAGCCCGCCGCCGGTATGGCTGAAGCCGGTCACTGTCTGGCCGCGATAGGTCAACTCGACGCCAGATGAAGGGCAGATAGCCGTATTCACCGGGACATGGACGGTGACAGCCCGATCCGCAGGCAGCCGGGGCAGGACCCACCCTGCCGGATTAGCACAGCCGTTGTCATCCCGCGGTTGCAGGACATGCAGACCTCCGCCGGCGCCCCAGGTGAATGTGACGCCCACGGGGTCAAAGAGGTAGGTGGAGTCAACAGTGAGCACAACC
>JAHELX010000868.1:0-2322 GCA_024643945.1 Anaerolineales bacterium | reverse complement strand
AATGACCCGGGCCTGGATGGTGTAGGGCTGCGCAGGCCGGTCGCTCAGGCCCAGGGTTTGGCTGAATTCGCCACCCAGCGCCAGGCTTGATCCTTGCGATACACCATCCACGTACAGAGCTACAGTGCTGCTAATGAGTGCCACACCGCTGACGGCAGGCGTCGTGTCGTTGGTAGTCCCACAGGGTGGGGAGGTGATCTGGGGCGACCAGAACGGGCTCAAGTAAACCTCGGCCCAGGTATCGGCGATGCTGTACCAGTAGAAGGTCGACGTGGGGGGATAGAAGCGGCTGAAGTCCAGGTTCCAGACCGTCATCAGGTCCATCCAGGGCCATTCCTCCCGGGCTTTCTGAAAAGCGCGCGCCAGGTACTGCGCTTGCTGTTCGGCCGAGACTTTGTAGGGTTCGAAGGAGCCCATGGGGTAGGGGCTGTCACGCAGCCAGCCTACCTCCAGCGCCCAGACTTTGTGGGTGGTGTCCCCCTTGGACAGCATGACGTCGTGCAGGTATTTGAGGCGCATGAAGTTGTAATCGGCACTACCGGTGTCGTGGTCCGGGGCGCGTTGAAAGCCCAGGCCGTTCATGCCGACGTAGTCCACGTAGTCGGCCAGACCCTGATCGTAGAGTTGGGCCAGAAAGGTCAGATCGTTGATGGCCTGACCGGGCGTGTCGGCTGTGGGCGCCAGGGGCGCCGAGACGATGATCGCGCCGGGATCCCCGGCCTTGGCGCCTTCGTAGGCGGCCCTGAGCATGGACATGTAGGCCCCCGGGTCCGGTGGCTGGCCGCCCCAACCCTGCTGGATGTTGGGTTCGTTCCAGATGACGTAACCGGCCACCCGGGTCCGGTATACGGTAGATCCGACGTAGCTGGTCAGACGCTCCATAAAAGCCCGGAGGTCGTCGTTATTGGTAGGCGGCGCGCCGGCCGGGGCGCCATCGGGTGTGCGCCAGGGCGGGGGATTGTAGATACGGAGGACGACGCTTTGGTTGTAGACGTGAGCTTGCTTTAAGATGTCGTGCACGGTGTCCCAATCGTAGTGGCCCGGTTTATGTTCGATGCTGTCCCAGCCCAGGTAGTGGTAGACCACTTGCATGTTCATCGTCTCTGCTTTTCGCAAGGATTGGCTCGGTCCGACGTCCAGGCTGGGCTGGTCGCGCACGGCGGCGACCGCCGCACCACGCACCGGATGCTGGGAGGTGAGCCGGGTGGAGGCGGCCTGCTGACCACCCCAATGGTTGGTACCGTCGTTGAAACCGACCACGTACGTCGTCAGGTATTCGCCGGCAGCATAGCTCGACAGCGTAATAACCCCCGTGGCCGTTATCGTCCCCGCTGGCCAGGTTGCCAGCGCCCCGACGCCGGCCCACCAGTCGCCGCCGTACGTGGTATTCAGTTCGGCGGCCAGGGTTGGGCTATAGGTCAGCGTCCCATTATTGCCGCCGCTCGCCCAATACACCGGCTCTCCCTGGACACTCCAGGCCAGGGTGGGCAATTGAACGCCCAAAATCGGCCGTGCCTCCAGCGGGCTGCTGTTGGGATCTGTTTCGATGTGCAACTCGACCGGGATGGGTTCATGCGAGGGGGCAAAGCGAGGCTGGTTGATGTCCACGATGTGGCAGCCGCTCAACAGCGCGCCCAGGCCGAGCAGGGCGGCGATGAGGATGAGCTTCAAGAGTTGTTTGCGTCGTCTGGTCTGCATGGTTTTCCTCCTAGGATGACCAAGTCCGCTGGTTGGGACGGCAATAAGCCCTCCTATTATGATTAAACGCAAGGGCTTGGCGTTTTTTGCATATGAGTTTTGGATTGGGGGTTGGAATGACACTCATCCCGGTAGGTTACGCGAGTCTTGTCAGAGCAGATGGGTGACCAGCACACGAAGCCCAATCCCAATCAGAATCAGTCCGCCCAAGATCTCCATACGTTTGCCGAAGATGGCACCCAGTTTGTGTCCGATTAACAAGCCGCCGAAGGAGAGGCCGGCGGTGACGACGCCGATGACGATGCTGGGGTAGAGGATACGCGCCCGAAGCATGGCCAGGCTCAGGCCAATAGCCAGGGCATCCGTGCTGATAGCTATGCACAACATGATCAATATGCCACCGCGCGACGGGTCACCTGGGTATGCCTCGGCTTTGGGATCCAGCCCGGAGCGGATCATGCGCCCGCCGACGAAGGCCAGCAACCCCAGAGCAATCCAGTGATCGAACCGGGCGATAAGAGACACAATCGTGCGGACGGCCAACCAGCCCAGAATGGGCATGAGAAACTGGAACAGGCCAAAATGGAAGGATAGGCGAAAGATCGGGCGGGGGAGACTGGCCTG
>JAHELX010000174.1 GCA_024643945.1 Anaerolineales bacterium | reverse complement strand
TCATCGTGGTAAGCCAGATTACGTTGACTTCGTTCTCACACCATGCTACAATATCGCCTGTTATCTTATAAGGGCAGGCCGTGGCTTAAAAACCACCATCAGTAAAGATCGAGGGGAACGACAATGAGCGACATCTCAACGACCGATACACTCGACCAGCTTTGCGTTAACACCGTTCGTACGCTTGCCATGGATGCTGTGCAAAAGGCCAATTCAGGCCATCCCGGTTTGCCCATGGGCATAGCCGATGTTGCATACGTGCTTTGGACTCAATTTCTTAAACACAATCCGGCCAATCCCGACTGGCCGGATCGTGATCGCTTCGTGTTGTCCGGCGGGCACGGCTCGATGCTGCTCTATAGTCTGTTGCATCTGACCGGCTATGACTTACCCCTGGAAGAACTGATGAACTTCCGCCAGTGGGACAGTCGCACGCCGGGACACCCTGAGTATGGTCTCACGCCCGGCGTGGAGACGACAACCGGTCCATTGGGACAGGGATTCGCGAACGGCGTGGGCATGGCCATCGCCGAGCGCTTCCTGGCCGAGATCTTTAACCGGCCAGGCTATCCCATTGTAGATCATTATATCTACGCTATCGTCACCGATGGGGACTTGATGGAAGGTATATCCCACGAAGCGGCCTCGTTGGCGGGGCACCTGGGACTGGGCAAGCTCATCTATCTTTACGACGACAATCACATCTCCATTGACGGTCCCACCGAGCTGACCTTTACCGAAGATCGCTGCGCCCGTTTTGGGGCTTACGGCTGGCATGTGCAACAGGTGGACGGGTATCATCGGGAGGCTGTTGCCAGGGCCCTTCGCGCTGCTCGGGCCGAGACCAACCGCCCCTCCCTCATCGCCTGCCGAACCCATATCGCGTATGGTAGTCCCAACAAGCAGGACACTGCCGCAGCGCATGGCGCGCCCCTGGGTGAGGAGGAAGTTCGGCTGACCAAGGAAAACCTGGGCTGGCCATCTGACGCCCAATTCTACATCCCCGAACAAGCATTGGCTCACTACCGCGAAGCGATTCCCCGCGGTCAGGCACTTGAGGCGGAATGGCAAAATCTCTTTGACCGCTATGCAGTCGAATACCCCGACTTGGCTGAGCTGTGGCATCAGGTTTGGTCAGGTGAATTGCCCGCAGGGTGGGAAGAGGCGTTGCCCACGTTTGGTCCGGCGGATGGGCCGCTGGCTACTCGTTCTGCTTCAGGCAAGGTGCTCAATGCCATTGCACCGGTGCTACCCACCCTGATAGGTGGCTCGGCCGATCTCACCCCTTCCAACAACACCGAGTTGAAGAGCTACCCCTGGCTACAAACTGGCCAGTTTGGTGGGCGCAACATCCATTTTGGCGTGCGTGAGCACACCATGGGAGGTATTCTAAACGGCCTGGCGCTGCACGGAGGGGTGATCCCTTACGGCGGTACCTTTCTGGTCTTCTCTGACTATATGCGCCCGACCATCCGGCTGGCGGCGATGATGGAGCTGCCGGTGGTTTACGTCTTCACTCATGACAGTGTAGGGCTGGGGGAAGATGGCCCCACCCACCAGCCGGTGGAGCACCTGCCTGCGCTGCGTGCCATCCCGAAATTGATCGTCGTCCGGCCGGCCGATGCCACGGAGACAGTCGAAGCCTGGCGCATGGCGCTGGAGTACCAAGAGGGACCGGTGGCCTTGCTACTAACCCGACAGAAGCTGCCCATTCTCGACCGATCTGCCCTGGCCCCGGCCGAGGGCTTGAAGCGCGGGGCTTACGTGTTGGCCGGCGCGGATGGCACGCCTGACTTAATCCTCATCGCCAGCGGTTCCGAAGTCCAGGTGGCTCTCGATGCCCGCGAACGATTGGCGGCGCAAGGGGTGAGGGCGCGGGTGGTCAGTATGCCCAGTTGGGAGCTTTTCGAACGGCAGCCGTCTGATTACCAGGCTCAAGTGTTGCCACCAGATGTGACGGCCCGGCTGGCGGTTGAGGCGGCCGTTCCCCTCGGATGGGAGCGATACGTCGGCCCGCAGGGATACGTAGTCGGGCTTAATCGTTTTGGTGCATCAGCACCCTACAAGACTATTTTTGAGCAGCTCGGTTTCACTGGCGAAAATGTGGCGTTGCAGGCATTGGCTGTGTTGGACAAGGCGCGCCAGTATAATGCCCGCACGTAGAAATCCCCGGTCGTAAGAGCAATATGTCGCCCAATTTTCTCGGAAATTCTCCCCGGAGGGGAGTACACCCATGGGCGTTGGGTATAACAGGATGATCCCCACGTGAACGACGTGAGTGCCATTGCAGAGTTCAAACGACTGGCGGCCGAAAGGGCCGTGGATTTTGTCCAGAGTGGTATGGTCCTGGGTCTAGGGACCGGCTCTACGAACCGCTATGTAGTTGACATAATCGGAGAGCGAATGCAGTCGGGGGTGTTGCAGAGGATTGTGGGCGTGCCTACCTCGGATCGGACCGCAGCGCACGCTCGGGCGCTGGGCATCCCGCTGGCTACGCTCATCGAGCATCCGGTCTTGGATCTGGTCATTGACGGCGCCGACGAGGTAGATCCGGCCTTCAATCTGATCAAGGGGCTGGGCGGGGCGCTGCTGCGTGAGAAGATCGTGGAGATTGCAGCACGGCGCTTTGTGGTAGTAGTGGACGAGTCGAAGCTGGTACAGCGACTGGGCAGCCGCGGACCGCTGCCGGTGGAGGTGACTCAGTTCGCGTGGGAGGTGCATGCTCGTTGGCTGGAGAGCCTGGGTTGTCGCGCCGAACTGCGTCGCGAGGCCGATGGCACGCCTTACGTCACCGACAATAGCAACTACATTATCCATTGCACCTTTCCCGCCGGCATCCCCGATCCGTTTTCGCTGGCCCGGCAACTCATCGAACGTCCGGGGGTGTTGGAACATGGTCTCTTCCTAGGGATGGCGACAGACGTGGTGGTAGCCGGCATGGATGGTGTGCGCGTATTACATCGTGCCAAATAACAGAAGACCCGTGCTGCCACTACACGGGTCTTTTGTTTGGGAGGGAGGTTCTTTTTGCCTCTGAGGAAGGAGGTATTAACTTTTACGCTCATATAATAAGCTTCTCATATTAATAGAAGATGAAGAATAGATTAAAGGAAGATTAAAAAACTCAAATCATCCTCTCGCCAGCATAGCGGATTTTATAATACCCGTGCGTTGGGTATAACCGGGTGGCGTAATTTTGTTTGACCCGCGAACGGTGGTATACTCAGCAGGTTGTTGCCATTGGCTGATAACAAATAGGTGCATTTCATTTGCATCAGCTATCTGGCACTGGTCATCAGTCATCAACTACCATTGCAGGAGACCATCCGTTGTCGGCACTCGAAATAATTTACGTGGGGGCGGCTCTGTTTTTGACCGTGTATGCCCTCAATTCCTGGATCCTTACCCTACTCTTTCTCCGCCACCGTCAAGACTCGCCGCCTCGCCCGGAGATCGGGCGTTTTCCCCGAGTAACGGTGCAGCTTCCTATCTTTAACGAAGCGCTAGTTGTAGAACGTCTCATTGATTCAGTCGTCCGGCTCGACTGGCCCCGAGACCGGCTGCAAATTCAGGTGTTAGACGATTCGACAGACGAAACGACGGCGATTGCTCAGGCAAGCGTGGATAACTATCGCACCCAGGGGATTGACATTGAACTGGTGCATCGCACTGGCCGGCGTGGCTTTAAGGCCGGAGCATTGAGGCAGGGACTGAAGAGCGCTAAGGGCGAGTTCATCGCCATCTTCGACGCCGATTTTGTGCCTGATGCTGACTGGTTACGCCAGACCATTCCTTATTTCTTGGATCAGCCGCGGTTGGGCATGATCCAGACTCGCTGGGCGCACCTGAATCGTGACTATTCCCTGCTCACCCGTGCTCAGGCTATCGCTCTCGACGGGCACTTTACGATAGAACAGACAGCACGCCAGCGATCGGGGCTGTTGATGAACTTCAACGGCACGGCCGGCGTCTGGCGCCGGCGTTGCATCACCGATGCCGGGGGCTGGCAGGGCGACACCATCTCCGAAGACCTGGACTTGAGCTACCGGGCTCAGTTGCGTGGCTGGCAATTTCTCTTTCTGCCCGACGTGGCAGCCCCGGCTGAGATTCCGCCCCAACTGGCTGCCTTTAAGCGGCAGCAGTTCCGCTGGGCCAAAGGGTCCATTCAGTGCCTGAAGAAGCTGGCCTGGCCGGTGCTTGCTGCCAGATTGCCGCTGGTGGTGCGCTGGCAGGCATTGGTTCATCTGAGCACATACTTGATTCATCCGCTGATGGTGCTGCTTTTGCTGGTTAGCTTGCCATTGATGCTCGTCGCTGGTCATTTACATGGGCCGCTCGGGCTTCTCAGCCTGGTGAGCTTGGGGCCACCGCTGATGTATGCTATCTCGCAGCGAGCGCTCTATTCGCGCGAGTGGCCGAGGCGTTACGCTTTTATGCCGGGGCTGATGTTGTTGGGGACTGGAGTGGCCCTGAGCAACACTCGGGCCGTGATCGAGGCGCTGTTAGGCGTGGGCAACGTGTTCCGCCGCACGCCTAAATTTCGCATCGAGAGGCGAGACGATCGCTGGCTTGATAGCCGGTACGCACTGCCTCTGGATGGCCTGGTCGTCGCTGAGCTGGCATTGGCGGCTTACGCGATGGCGACCGTGGGCGTGGCTGTGTGGAAGGGGAATATGTTCGCTGTCCCCTTTCTACTGCTGTACGTCGGCGGCTTTGGTTACGTGGGAATGCAGGGGTTATGGGATGCTCGCCTGGGCCTGACATCTTGGCTTCGCCCATTCTTTGGACGCCGTTCCGTTTCTGAACGGCGCGGCGCGCCGCACCGGCGGATGGTCGTGCCTGGTCGCCATTCGTAGGACACCAGACAACCCCCCGGTGCTGCTCGGGGGGTTGTTGTCTTATTACGCCAGGCGGTTATACCCAACACACGCGCGGGTATTATATTACTCAGATTTATCGATTGGTCCAGTCTTGGCCAGTTGGAGGGGGATTTCTGGTTCTTCTTTCATCACAAGCTGACCGCGAAAGTAACCATCTTCATCCAGTAAGAATGACCCGACTTCTACGTCGCCCCACACCCGCCCGGTGCTCAGTATCTCCAGCCGACCGCTGGCCTTGATGTTGCCAGTGACAGCGCCACTGACTGATACATTGCGAGCCACAATGTCGGCGGCGACCATAGCATTGGGACTCACGATCACATTACCCACCGTTTCGATCACTCCACCTTCGCATACACCGTCAATCCGCACACTGCCGTCACATTGCAGGTGGCCATCAAAGTTGGTGTTGGGGCCAATGATCGTCTCAATTTTGTCGAGTGGAGGGTTTTTGTTGCCTTTGCCAAGCACGTCTGTCTCCTGTTTTCGTGTTTTGGACTGGAGAGTAACCGCAGTTGGAAAAACACCGCAGCCACTATACCGCAAGGTAGGCCTTTTGTCAATGCGGGATACACGCAAAACACCAGTGGCTCTCCAGGAAAAACAACGTGATGCTGCCTTTGCCGGAGCCCGGCGGGAGTGCTATACTGGGAAGATGACTTGGGCTCGGGGCAACCGATATAGGGAGCGAAAGAATCATATCTGATGTAGTTCAGTATTTGTCTTTACTTGTGGGGTGTCACTTGGAAACGCGGTCTCGCTGAGGGAGCTTCGAGGCAAGTATGGAAGTAAAGGTACGTCCCATAACGACGCTGTCGGACTTGCGCCGTTGCCACGAGATTCAACGCGCTACCTGGGGTTATTCCGATCTGATGGTGTTTCCCTACACCATTCTCATCTCCGTGCATCACAACGGGGGAGTATTGTTAGGTGCCTACGTAAACGACGAGTTAGTTGGCTTTGTCTTTGGCTATCTGGGTATGGCTGGGGCTAAGCTCTATCTCTTTTCACAGCGTATGGGGGTGTTGCCCGAGTATCAAAGCCTGGGGCTGGGCTATCGCCTCAAAATTGCCCAGCGCGACCAAATGCTGCGCAAGGGGATCGACATCATCGTTTGGACCTATGACCCGTTAGAGGGAAGGAATGCTACCCTCAGCGTCGAGAAACTGGGGGGCATCATACGCTTCTACGCGCGCGACATCTATGGATTAGTACAAAACCCACTCCAGACGGGACTGACGACGGATCGCTTTCTTTTGGAATGGCATTTAATGAGTGATCGCGTGCGCGAGCGAGCGCGGGGTCAGTATAAGCGCCCACGCGCCGAAGATTGGTTGAGCGGCGAAGATCTCCCCCTGGTTAATTACGCTTCGTGGGAACGAGACATTCCTCGCCCGCTGGCTGCCGACCTGGAGGTTGATCATAATCGGGTGTTGGTCCAGGTCCCCCCTAACCTGCAACATATCAAACGTCACGATCTGAGTGTGGCCCGGGACTGGCGTGTCATCACCCGCATTATTTTTGAGAGCTACTTTGAGCGTGGGTATGTAGTGACCGGCTTTGCCAGCAGCCTGCAGCCGCGTCTGCCGAACCTTTACCGCTTGGAACGCAAGACTTTTCCCGCCCCTATTGACTTCGCTGCCTGGGCGCGTGGAGTGACGGAGACGTAATGGATTACATGATTCGGCCGGCGGCCTTGGACGATGCGAATGCTATTGCCGAGGTGGCGCGCTACACCTGGGATGTTACCTATGCTCATAGCGTAGGGGCACATAACCGGCGGAAATTCTTGGACCAGGCCTATGCGCCTGGGGCTTTGTATGAAGCGATAGAGCACGAACGTGGTTGGCTTTACGTGGCTGTCCGGACGGGGACTGTGGTGGGCTTTGCCCAATACCTGCGCCGTTTTGATGCTCAAGGGGAATTGGTGCGTATTTACGTTCATCCCGATCACCAGAGGTGTGGCATTGGACGTGCTTTTCTGGGGACTGGCTTGACGGCAATGGCTGCGACTGGCGTCACCCTTTGCTATGCCTCAGTCGAAGTGAACAACACCGCCGCGCGTGCCTTCTACGAGCGATTTGGCTTTCGCCGGCATCGGGAATACGGCCGCTTCCTGGGAGACCAGATTATCCGGCTGGTGGAATACGTGGTGCCCATCGCGACCTGCTTGAAGTGCTTGACCTTGGAAAAGTGATTGAAAAGGCAATGGAGGAATCCTGGCACTATGGACCCCATTTTCGAATATCTCATACATCAACAGCCCAATATGCTCGACACGCTGGAGCGTTGGGTGAATCACGACTCGCCCACCTTTGACAAACCATCTGTTGACACGTTGGGTCGTCAAGTCGCCGATGCCTTCGCCGGGCTAGGCGCATCTGTCGAAGCCCAGCCTCAATCAGAATATGGTGATCACTACCGCATCGTTTGGGGCCAGGGCGCTCGACAAATTCTGCTGTTGGTCCACCTGGACACGGTGTGGCCGAAGGGAGAGTCTGCCCAACGGCCATTTGCCGTGCGTGACGGGAAAGCGACCGGTCCCGGTGTCAACGATATGAAGTCAGGTATTGTAATTGGGCTGTATGCCCTGCGGGCGCTGGTCGAAACGGGCCAGATGCCTGCCCATAACCTGGTCTATCTCCTTACCAGTGACGAGGAAATGGGCAGCCCTACCTCACGTGCGCTCATTGAGGCCGAAGCCCGGCGCAGCGATTATGTGCTAGTTCTGGAGCCCTCTCGGTGGGGACCATTGACCACCTGGCGCAAAGGTGTAGGCCGTTTCACCCTGGAGGTTGAAGGGATTGCCTCTCACTCTGGCGTTGACCCGGAAAAGGGGGTAAGTGCCATCGAAGAGATGGCTCACCAAATCCTCAATC
Organism: Anaerolineales bacterium; assembly: GCA_024643945.1. The sequence goes on along the minus strand of JAHELX010000174.1, from coordinate 2,365 downwards.
TGCACGCTATGGGCGATCTGGCACGTGGCACTACCGTTAATGTAGGCACGGTGCGAGGCGGCACTCGCGCAAACGTAGTGGCCGCTGCGGCGCAGGCGGAACTTGACCTGCGGGTGATGACCCTCGCCGAGGGTAAGCGTATGCGGCAGGCCATCATGAGCCTGGCGCCGGTCCTCGAGGGGACTACCATCCATGTAAGCGGCGGCATCAATCGTCCGCCGTTTGAGGAGACACCAGCCGGCTTGGCCCTTTATGAGCGGGCGCGGGCAGTGGGGGCGCGGCTGGGGCTGGAGCTGGATAAGACGGGCTCTGGCGGTGGCAGTGATGGCAACTTTACAGCGGCAGTGGGCGTGCCCACTCTTGATGGCCTGGGTGCGGTGGGACAGGGCTCTCACGCGCTAAACGAGCACATTCTCGTTAAATCGCTTCCCCAACGCGCCACCCTTCTGGCTGAGCTAGTTCTGGATCTTGGCCAACACTAGCCTGAATCACGCCTTGCCTTGACGACATCCCTAGACGGGCGATGGAATGGCCGACTTTTACGCTTATGTGTATCTGTCCCCCCACCTGGACGATGCGGTTCTCTCTTGTGGGGGGGCTATCCACCAACAAGTAATGGCTGGTCGGCGTCCTCTGGTGGTCACGTTATTTGCTGGCCGGCCCCCTGCCAATGTGGACCTATCTGATTTCGCTCAATCTTTGCACGCGCGCTGGAGAGACTCGGCCGACTTGATTGCGACCCGTTGGGCCGAAGACCAGGCGGCATTGGCGGCACTGGGTGCGGATTACCTGCGGCTAAATTACCCCGATTGCATCTACCGGGGACGGGAGCACGCTGGTGAGTGGTATTATGCTTCCGAGGAGGCCATTTTCGGACCGGTGCATCCGGCCGAACAGGGGTTGCCGGCTGAATTGGTGGTTACTCTGAATGAGTTTATACCGCCTGGCGATGATGTGACGCTGTATGCTCCTCTGACAATAGGCAATCACGTCGATCACCAGTTGGCCTTTGCCACTGCCCTGCTTCTGAAAGCCCGGGGCTGGAAAGTACGATTCTACGAAGACTATCCTTACGCCGAGACCGACGGTGCAGTAGCAGCAGCGCTGGCGGCGCGAGGTGCGAGTCACTGGCAATCATCGACAGTGCCTTTAGACAAGGAAGACTTGGAAGCAAAGATCCAGGCGATTGCCTGCTACGAGTCACAAGTGGGGGTTCTTTTCGGCAGTGCGGAGGCCATGCCTGGACAGGTGAGGGATTATGCGACCCGGGTTGGTGGCGAGCGGCTGTGGAAGTCAGACTGACATCCTGGTCTGCTGGCACTCAAAAGGGTTCAGAAGTGTGTTGAGGAGCGTGCCTGTGAGTCAGGACACTGATCCGTTTATGCGCTGCCTGTCCACTGCTAGAGCCAGGGATTCGAGGCTCGCTCGCGCCCGATAGTCGTTGCCGGTCCGTGGCCGGAGTAAACGACCGTGTCGTCGGGCAGGGTCATCAACTGCTGGGTAATGCTGCGCATCAAAGTTTCGTAGCTGCCGCCGGGCAGGTCTGTGCGCCCGATGCCCTGAGCAAAGAGCACGTCGCCGTCAAAGACCACGCGTTCATTCGGCTCGTGAAAGGTGACGTGGCCTGGTGTGTGACCTGGGGTATGCAGTACGTGTAGGGTCAGCTCGCCAATGGGGATTTCCTGGCCAGCCGCCAGGCGAATCGTTGGGTCGGGAATAGGCGGAGGCTGAAGGCCGAAGTAGATAGAACCGCCGCCAGCGTTCAACAGGGACAGATCATCGGGGTGGAGAGCCAGGGGGGCGCCGGTGGCTTGCATCACCTCGTCGACAGCCGCGATGTGATCGAAGTGGGCGTGCGTAAGAAGTACGTGCGTCACCGTCAGGCCCGAGCCCTGAATGACTTCCAAGATGCGCTCTGCCTCATCACCTGGATCAATGACGGCTGCCAGCCTCGTCTTTTCACATCCCACAACGTAACAATTGGTCTGAAGCGGGCCAACCGGCAAAATCTTGACGATCACACTTCTCCTCCTTAGCCGTTTTCCCCACGAAATCCGTCACAAAGGCAGGAAGTTGTTTATTTACGCATCCTTAACGACCTTCGCACAAAGCCCAAAAGAAGTCCACTCGATGATTTGCACACGCCGCCGGGGCTACGTGAGTAAGCATCCTGCGCTCGGCTGTGGGCTGCTTAGCCACCAGCGCCAGCATTCAGCCGAATGGGGAGATTATACCTCAAGCGCCTTTGAGGAGCCAAAAAGCAGCGCTAATAGTTGACGAATGAGGAGAAAAGGGCTATACTCTGCTTGTTGTCTGGCATGAGAATCGTTAGCCGAGGTGGCGGAACAGGCAGACGCGCTGCGTT
>JAHELX010000173.1 GCA_024643945.1 Anaerolineales bacterium | reverse complement strand
GTCGGTGCAAAATCCATCAGTTGCAATCCACTCAGTGGCATCCCGCCTAAATTTTGCTGGGGGTCGTAGTAGATGATCATGCCATCCTGAGCGTGATTTGCGTCGTCAGGCCCGGTGTCGTTTTCAAAGGTGTAGCTGCTATCGAAGCCAAAGCTGCCTACCGACCGCCAGTGCAGGTCACCCAGGTAAATGATGAGATCCGGGGCAACGTTGCGTACCTGGCGGTAAATCGCTTCGGGCCGGAAGCAGGTGGTGTGGAGGGGATTCCCTTCGTGGTCTGGGATGGCCTCAACGGCGTCCGCGAGTTCATTCCGCACCTTCTCGTAGTCAGCTCTGGGGATGAGGCCATTGGGCTCGCGCCCCTGGACATTGAGGAAGATGCGGGCGTAGTAACCGCCAGCGCCCCAGGCGGTGGTTTTTTCCCAATCCACTTCCACCTTTTCGAACGGGATTGGTTTATTGCTCTCCCGCACGGGTTCTTCCTTCAATACCAGATACCCCTCACGCCGCAGCCATTCGTTGATGCAAATGCCCCCATCCATCTTTTTGGCCCCGTGGTCTGATACAACCATTACGATTGTATCGTCATCCAGGGCCGAGAGCATTTCACCCAATTCCTGATCAAGGTATTTGTAGTACTCCTTGATGGAATCTTGATATGGATTGCCCGGCTCATATTTAGGGTGAGTCGGGTCCATATACTGCCACAGCCCGTGGTGGATGCGGTCCACACCCATTTCGACAAACATGAAGAAATCCCAGGGCTTGTTCTTGAGGAGATGTTTAAGGATGATAAACCGCTTCTCGGTCATCTCGTAGATTTGCTTGAGCAGAAAGTCCTTGTCGTCGGTGCGGAATTGATGCACGTCAACGTCGTACTCTCGACCGCCCAGCAATTGGTCAATCTCGTAACGAAATTCATTGGGATAGGTATATTGCCGCTGGATGGTGGGCGTAAGAAAGCTGCTGATCAGGTAGCCATTGACCGGTTTCACCGGGTAGGTCTGGGGCACGCCGACGACGATTACCTGCTTGCCCGCCTGGCCAAGCAATTCCCATACACGGGGCTCTTTGACGGCCGAGCCAGTGGCAATGGTCATGTTGTCGTAGCTGTAATCAGCTCGATTGCGAAAGCCGTAGAAGCCAAGGACCCCTGGATCTTTGCCGCTGGTCATTGAGCTCCAGGCGGGCACAGTGATGCAAGGAATACTGCTGGTCAGCGGACCATAGGCCCCTGCCTGCATCAACTGGCGAAAATTAGGCAATTCGTCGCGCCATTTGTCGAAGACCAGTATTGGGTCACCGCAGTCGAGCCCGACGACGAAGACTTTGCGCTCCTTTTTACGGCGCAGGAACTTGAACATAGATTACTTTGCCTCCTGGGACCCCTTCGCCCGGATCCCTTTCATTAAAACTTTTGAGACTTCTGGTCGGGTAAATTCTTCTGGCAGCATCTCGCCTCTCTCCAGCATCTGCCGCACCTGGGTACCACTCAGGTAGACCCAATCTTCTTTGCTGTGGGGACAGGTCTTAGCTGAGACCACACCGCCGCACTTTCGACAGTAGAAGGTGTAGTCGAAGAAGAGGGGAGTGATGCCGATTTCCTCAGGCTCGAATTCGTCGAAAATGAGTTGGGCGTCGTAAGTGCCGTAATAGTTGCCCACACCTGCATGGTCGCGCCCGACAATGAAGTGACTGCAACCGTAGTTTTTGCGAGCCAACGCATGAAAGATGGCCTCGCGTGGACCGGCATAGCGCATGGCAGCCGGGAAGACGCCTAGCAACACTCGCTCAGCCGGATAGTAGTCGCGCAAAATCACTTGATAGCTCTGCATGCGTACATCGGCGGGGATGTCGTCGGCCTTGGTTTCGCCCACTAGCGGGTGCAAGAAGAGGCCGTCGGTAATTTCCAGCGCGGTCTTCTGAATATATTCATGGGCGCGGTGGATAGGGTTGCGCGTTTGGAAACCTACGACCCGCCGCCATCCTCGGCGGGCGAACATACGGCGGGTCTGAGCCGGGGTGTGCCGAAACTCCGGGAACTCACGTGGCTGTGGCCAATTTAGAAGCCAGATTTCGCCACCCAGGAGTGTGTCGCCGTGGCGATAAAGACGGGCCACACCAGGATGAGCTTTATCTTCGGTACGGTACACTTCCCTGGCTTCCCGCGCCGTGTCGCGGCGATACTTTTCGGCGACTGTCATAATCGCCAGGGGGGTGTTGTCTTGCCAGAGAGTGATATCCTGCCCTTCCTTGATACCGGACGCTTCCTCTTCTGTCAAGGCCAACGTCACCGGAATCGGCCATACCAGCCCGCTATACAGGCGCATCTGCTCTACTACGCGATCATAATCCTCTTTCACCAAAAAGCCAGTCAGCGGACTGAAGGCACCAGTAGCCAGTAGCTCCAGGTCCGATAGATTTAGTAATGATTTCAGTTGCAACCCCTGCAAAGTTTCAGCCCGGGCTAAGGCTTCTTCCCTTTCCTCTCCGGTGAGAACTTGATTGACCAGCTCGCCACCATGGGGTTTCATCCCGCCGATAGGCAGTGCCTCATTCGAAGTGTTCATCTCTGTGCTTCAATTCCTTTCTTACGATGTAGGCGCATTATAGAGGCCATTGTGCCATTGCACAACCTTAATCTAAGTTGATAAGAATTGACTGTGAGAGCAGTTAGAAAATAATTAGAAACATTTAGCGCGAAGCGCTAAACATCCTGCGCCCTGCCACCAAAATGGAATAGTAGCACAGCCATCCCGTTATAGCAATTCAGAGGCTCTATCCCAATTTTGGGAAAAAGAAGGGGCGCGGGCACCGCTCCCCTACACCTAACATAAGATGGAATGCCCCCCAATTCAGACGACGAGCGATACTCACCTGGGGGCTTAAGGGGAGCATGTTCGGTGGATTTTTTTAATGAATCTGGATTAGGTTTGTGCTTATGACCCATCGGGTGTATATTCTTAAGGTACAGGTTAGGCATAGTAGATAAAAGAGAGGTAAGATGTTAAGAACATCATTCAGGCCGGATATTGTGTTCATAATACTCGATACCCATCGGGCGGATCGTCTGTCTTGCTACGGATATCCACGTGACACCACTCCCTATATAGATGAATTTGCTGAAGGGGCCACTCTGTTCGAGCGTGCCATCGTGCCCGCCCAATGGACCATCCCCGCGCATGCCTCGTTGTTCACCGGCGAGTATCCCACCACACATATGATGACGCAAGTCTACGAAACGCTGGGTGATGATCAGGTAACGCTGGCGGAATTGCTGAATCAAAATGGCTACGCCACGGCTGGCTTTTGCAATAACCCGTTGTTGGGGGTGGTGCAAAATGGTCTGGACCGGGGCTTTGAAGAGTTCTACAACTATGGGGGTGCGGTACCCAATCCCCCTGATATCTCTAAGTCGCGGCCTAAGCTGTGGGGCCGGCTCTTTGAGACCTACGTGCGCTTGATGCGCCGTATTACAGGGCCGATTCAGAATCAATTTGCACACAATAATCTGTTGCTGCGCATTGCAATGAATCCGTTCCTATCCTCTCTCTGGCTGCGATACGCTAACTTCAAAGGAAACACACGCCGCTCTCTGCGGGATGTGGTAGGCTACATGCGGATTCACGGAAGCACTGAGCCACGTCGGCCCCTTTTTACCTTCATCAATTTGATGGAAACTCACCTGCCTTATTGGCCACCGCCGCGCTTTATCCGCAAGTTTGCCCCATATTATCGGAAAGACCGCGAAGCGATCGACTTTATGCGCTATTACAACACCCAGACTTATCGCTGGATGATCCCTCTCACCCAGCCGCTCAGCCAGGTCGCCGACCGCATTCTCAATGACCTGCATGACGCCGAGGTGGCCTATCAGGACCATCTGCTACATCGCCTTTTTAATTATTTAAACCAGCCGGAGGTGCGTGACAATACTATGGTTATCATCACCTCAGATCACGGCGAGGGGATGAACCACCATAATTTTGTGGGACATTCGTTAGTAGCCTATGATGACCTGGTGCGCGTGCCGCTCATCGTCCGCTATCCCAGGCTATACCCGGCTGGGAAACGGGTCTCGCGGTTGGTCTCAACCCGGCGCCTGTTTCACTCAGTGCTGGAAGCGGCGGGGATTTCCCCCGATGGTAATGGCGCAAATGGTCACGGCGCGCCGATAGACGTGGAAGGGTTGAGCCTGGCCCGTTCTCTTAACGGCTCCGACCCGGAGCGTGAGACAGTTTTCGCCGAGGCGTACACGCCTGATACATTGTTGGCCTTAATGCAAAACATGGATCCGGCCGCCATTGATACCTTCCGTTGTCGCTTGATGCGTCGTGCTGTTTATCGGGGACACTATAAGCTGATTACAGTAGGTGACGAGCCGGATGAACTATTCGATGTAGTAGAAGATCCAGGCGAAACTCGCAACCTGCTCGACAGTCACCGCGGCGAAGTGGCCCAGCTTGGGAGCATTTTGACCACCTTTGTAGAGCAGGCCCAAGAGCGGCGTCCGAGTAACTGGGAGGCGTCTCGCCAACTAAGCCTGGACGACGAGGCCCTGGCGGACCGCTTGCGAGCGTTGGGTTACATAGAATAGAGATTCTTATTATCGCGTCACAATACGCAGTACGCAATACAGGATACGTATTGGGTACTGCGTATTTCGTACTGCGTATTGGGTTAGCATCAAAGTTGTAAGCAGTCGAAATGGGAAATTGGACGCCTGTGAAACATTCGTCACAGCTTGATTCCCCCGTTGCTCCCCTTCCCCCCTCTGCGCTGACTTTGTCTCAGGCCAGGATAATCAAGATAGGGGTGCTCGGCTTGTTGTTGGTTGGAGCGGCGCTGCGCCTGGTTGTCCTCGACCGGGTGCCACCTGGGCTCTCCCATGACGAAGCGTACATCGGAGTTACGGCACTGGAGGTGTGGCTACTCGGTCGCCGTGACGTTTTCTTTGATATCTACAACGGCATTGAGCCCCTCATCGTTTACTGGCAGGCCCTTTACCTGCGGCTATTTGGCATCACACCTGTCGCCATGCGACTGGTGAATGTGACAGCCGGGTTGCTGACCATCCCGCTTACCTACGCCCTGACCCGCCGTTTGCTGGCTTCGACTGAAATCCGGGCGGCTCGTTGGGGGGCCTGGCTGGCTGCTCTTGGGGTGAGTCTCTCCTTCTGGGCCATCTTCGTCAGCCGGCTAGCCTTACGCGCGGTGACCCTCCCCTTGATGGAATTGCCAGCTTTCTACTGCTTCTGGCGGGGATTGACTGCTAGCCAGCAGATTGGTTCGGGTAGCGGATTGAGCCCAGGCCGTCGCTGGGCTTACTTTGCACTGGGCGGTGTATGGCTGGGAGCAGCGATGTACACCTATCTCTCCAGCCGTTTCTTGCCCTTTGTCCCTCTGCTCTTCTTTGGCTATTGGCTACTACGCGGCCAGGTGCGGCGTGAGCATTGGCTGGGGGTGGCTATTTTCTTTGCCGTATGGGGGCTGGTCTTTGCTCCCTTAGGTCTCTATTATTTGAGCCATCCTGATATGTTTGGACGGCGAGCGGGGCAGGTGCTCAATTTGCCGCTGGCGCTGGCCGGTGATCCACGCCCCCTGATCAGTGATACGTTGCGTACTTTGGGGATGTTCAGTCTGGTGGGCGCCGATACCAGTCGTTATGGGCTGGCTGGTCGCCCTGTCTTCTATCCGCTGGGGGCGATTTTCTTTCATGTCGGGCTGGTTGTGTCGCTGGCAAGGCTACGCCGCCCCGCACGACAGGCTGCTCCTTACGCCTTTCTGCTCATCTGGTGGCTGGTAATGCTGGTCCCTGATTTCATCACTGGCGAGAGTCCTCACTTCTTGCGGACTATTGGTGCCTTGCCGCCGACTTATATCTTTTGGGCGTTGGGTATTTTGAGTGTAGGGATGTGGCTGGCCCCGCGTATTCCCGCGGCGGCCCAACGATTAGCCTTACCAGCGCTGGCTCTGTACCTGGCGGCCAGCGGTTGGCTCACGGTGCGCGACTACTTTGGTCGCTGGGCAGCCGACGCTGAAGCGCGTGCCATCTATGGCGCTGACTTCACTGAAGTCGCCCATTATCTTGAGACCGCGGACTTAGACGGGCCTATTGTCCTCTCTGCTGCCTACTACCGTGATTGGGACCGCTTCCGACTCGACCTGCAAATGCACCACCGCCCGCCTTTTATCGTCTGGTTCAATGGGCCGCAAACCTTTTTGCTGCCCCCGCCCGGAGCTGACCTGGATCCGGTCTATATCTTCCCCCGCTCGGCACCGCCTCACCCCCGTTGGCTTGGCTTTTTGCAGCTTGAGACGCAGGGGGCCGATATCACAACTTACCGGCTGAAGCCCGGAGTGCAGTTCACCTTGGATGCTCCGCTGGATGCTGTAGTGAGTGACGACTTGTCTGATACGGGGAAAACGCTTTCATCCGAGGCTGTGTCCTCTTCGGGGATTGCACAACTGTTGGGCTACCAGCTCGAGGGCAAAGCCCAGGCTGGCGAGACGTTGCACCTGTTGCTTCACTGGCAGCCGCTGCGCGACGTGCCTGGTGACCCCGACTATGCCTTTTTTGTCCATTTGCGTGACCGGCATGGCTATACCTGGGCTCAGGCTGACGCTAATGGTTACGCTGTGGTCGATTGGCAACCGGGGGTTCAGGTGTTTCAGTGGTTTGAGTTGCCTCTCCCTCCAGATCTGCCGCCGCTGGAGTATACATTGGTTGTTGGCCTGGAGGATCGAGGTCTTGGCCAACCTTTGCCAATGCTTGTGAAGTATCCTGGGGGGGCGAAGTACCCAGAGGGTGATGCAGTCGATCAGTCTTCCGTTATTGCCGTTACATTGCGTACCATCACTCCATCTATCGCCGTCGCGCCTCTGCTGCCCGACCAGTTTCCTGTGCCTAACCCCATTGACGTGACTGCGGGCGAACTCTTCACCTTGCATGGTTACTCGATAGACCCCCGTTTCTTAAAGCCAGGCGGCTCGGTACATGTTGCGCTCTTCTGGCAGGCGCAGGCTACACCGGACACTGATTATCCGCTGGAATTGTGGCTGGTCAATCCCTGGGGCCAGCGGGTCGTGCTGGGGACTCGACAGCCATTGGATGGCGATTATCCCACCGGGCGTTGGGTGGCTGGGCAATGGGTGCGTGATCGATTTGATTTGACCCTTCCGTCTGATTTGCCGGGGGGACTGTATCAGGTGTTCGTTGGCTGGCATGATCCTTCAGGGTCCTGGTTGATGGCCGGCGACGCGCCAGGCATTAGGTTAGGTGAGATATTCATCTCCGAGTAAATGCCGGACGTTCAGCCAAAGATGGAATATAATGGTATGGAGGTTTGCTATGTACGTTCTCGTGACCAATGACGATGGAATTGATGCCTCGGCTTTGATGCCCTTCAAACAGGCGTTGGATCAGGTCGCTGAGACTATCGTCTTTGCCCCTGATCACAATTGGTCTGCCTCAGGTCACCCTAAGACGATGCACAAACCCTTACGCGTTGACCCGGCGACATTGCCGGATGGTTCGCAGGGGTTCTCCTCTAGCGGCGCGCCATCTGATTGCGTGGCGCTTGCCTTTCTGGGCATCATCGAGCGTAAACTAGACCTCATCGTCTCTGGTATCAACCGGGGAGCTAACTTGGGCTACGACATCTTCTACTCGGGCACGGTGGCTGCCGCTGTTGAGGGTGTGATCAATGGCATCCCGGCTATTGCCTTCTCCTTCGACTCTTTCGAGTCAGTGGACTACAGTGGCCCAGCCAGCTTCGCTGCCCGGTTGGTGCAGTATGTAGAACGCCATGGCCTGCCGGCCGATATGTTCCTCAACGTCAACTTTCCTGCCATCTCATGGGACGAGGTGAAGGGCGTGGCCGTCACCCGGCTGGGGCGACGCGTGTATCGAGACGAGCTGGTCTCTCGCACAGATCCGCGCGGACGCCCCTATTATTGGATTGGCGGCAATCCGCCTAGTGGCGTACCCGACAGCGGTACCGATATCTGGGCTGTCGCCAACGGCTACGTGTCTGTCACGCCGGTAACCCTGGATATGACTGCCTACCACTTCCGTGAAGACATGCGTCGCTGGAACCTCCAACTTTCGTAGGACCTATGGGAGGCACAGTGTGGAGTTTAAGACATCTTTTTCTCGGAGCGTTTGCATTGGACCGGCGATCTCGGTGGCCCTGGTGGCCGGGGCAATTGCCCTGATAAGTGTGCTTGTCTCCAAAGGGGAGTTTTCTTTGCGTCAACCCCTTTCACCGCTGGGTGCTGGCCTGAGCCTGGCTGTGCTACTGGATCTGGTGCTATTAGCTCTTCTGCTTTACTGGTCCATCGCTGCCTTGCGTCTGCGCTACCGATTGGACCGCAATGGGTTGGTGATTTGCTGGGGTGCGTCCAGATTGGTGGTGCCAATGGAACGTATCCAGGCGATAATACCGGGCAGCGAAGTCAGCGTCGGAGGGGATGGGCCGTCTAGTTGGCGGGCCTTCCGGGGAGTAGCCTGGCCTGGGTTGCGAGCCGGGCGTGCCCAACTCCCCGGGGACGAGCCCGCGCGTGTATTCACCACCGCATCCCTGGCCCAGAGTACCGTGGTTCTCACCCCTGATTGTGCTTACGTCGTGTCACCCCGTGACGCGGATGCCTTCATTGAAGCCTGGCGCGTGCGTCGTCCCTTGGGACCGACTCAATACTGGCGGGAGGAAGAACAGAGGGCTTGGTTCCTGGACCTGCCCATCTGGCGCGACCGATGGACCTGGACATTGATGGGACTCAGTCTGCTGGCGAACCTGGCTCTGTATGGCTATCTGGCTCTTGTCTACGATCGATTGCCGGCAATCCTTCCCTTTCACTTCGACGTGTTGGGCCAGGCCGACCGCATTGCCCCCCGGGCCGAGATTTTGCGGCTGCCCCGGGTGGCCTTGCTGATGTTGGCGCTTGACCTGGGCTTGGGGGTGGCCGTCTATCGCCGGCAGCGCATCGCGGCTTACCTGGTTTGGAGCGGTGGATTGGTCCTGCAAATGCTGGTGTGGGGTGCCGTGTTTACCATCGTCGGATAAGGGACATTGCTCACCCTCAGATTCCTCCTGGGACTCGTTTTCAGTAGCTTCATTGGTCTTGTAGGCTACCGCCAAGGGGCCCTCACGGTCAGTGGGGCTGTTGGCGCCATCGTCGTGGGCACACTCATTGTTGGCTTTGGCGGATGGGCGTGGGGATTGCTCCTCGTCGTCTTTTTTGCATTCTCCAGCCTGCTTTCCCTCTACCGCCGGGCTGACAAAGGAGCTGTGAGCGACAAGTTTGCCAAGGGGCACCGCCGTGACTTGGGCCAGACGCTAGCCAACGGCGGTCTGGGCGTGTTGCTGGCCCTGGCATATAGCCTGTCATCTCATCCGATATTGCTTGCCGCCTTTGTTGGGGCAATGGCCACCGTTAACAGCGATACCTGGGCTACCGAAGTCGGCGTCCTCAGCCGGCAGACCCCTCGCCTGGTCACCACATGGCAGGCGGTACCACCTGGCACCTCGGGAGGTGTCACCTGTGACGGTTCCCTGGCAGCGCTGGGCGGCGGGCTATTCATTGGGTCGTGCGCCCTTCTCTTCATCGCGGGCGAACGCCTGGCGCTCGGCCAACCGATTGCCATCGCGATGGTATGGCCGCTACTTCCAATTGGCGGAGTGAGCGGGCTGGCTGGAGCCTTCTTCGATAGTCTGCTTGGCGCCAGCGTGCAGCGCATTTACTACTGCCAGGTATGCAACACGGAGACCGAGCAGGCCGTACACCGTTGCGGTTCCCGATCGTACCCGCTGCGAGGTTGGAGTTGGTTGAACAACGATATGGTTAATTTCATCAGCTCAGGTATCGGTGCCCTGGTCGCCGCTGGATTGGCCGCATGGTTGGTCTAGCAAAGGCGAATATACTGGCCAACGCAGAGAGTTGTGCCTTTAGCCAATGAGTACTACCCACAAGAAGTACGCAAAGGTCGAAAATATGATATAATAACTATTAAAGCAGGCGCATTTGTGGTGACCCAGGAGTCAGCAATGCCCGACTTGGTTGGAGATACGCTAGGCGAAGGCCGATACCGCATCGTCGAGCAGATCGGCCTGGGTGGCATGGCGACTGTCTACAAGGC
>JAHELX010000172.1:6291-10145 GCA_024643945.1 Anaerolineales bacterium | reverse complement strand
AGGGCTCGTTCGACAGCAGGCGGATCTAAACATTCGGCCAGCCGATACACCAGGTCACGTCGGACGACATCCCAATCCTCGCCACCCAACTGGATATCTTTGAGGCTCTCGAGTTCAGCGGGAATCGGCCACGCGCCGTGGTGACCGCCGACGACACAGGCAATACCCCGAGCGAAGCGGCGTGGCAGGCCCGTCTCGGTCTCCAACAGCCTGGGGAGCAGATATGCGGATGCTGTGCCGTGAGCGAAGGACTCTCGGGCGAAGACTTTGGGAAATGAAAGTCCGGCTTGACTCAGTTCAGATTCCGCGGGCAACCATTTCCGCTGGAAGGCGGGACACGCTTTACCCAGATCATGCAGCCCGGCCCAGAAGGCGATCAACCGGCCCGCCCCATCCTGATCCAGACCCAGCGCGCGGGCGAATTGGGCGCGGACGCTGGCGCTGAACACTTCGCGCCACAGTGCCAGGGCCACCTGGGCCACGTCGAGCATATGACAAATCAGGGGGTGAGTCTTTCCGGTTCTCTTGTCTGTCTTGGCCCACAACTTTTGGTAGAGTGGCGGCGGGGCGATGTTTCCGACCTGGTATAACAATGCCAGCCGCCGCGTCTCGTTGAGCAATGCCTCCCGCAACTCCTCCGGCTCCAGCACTTCCACGTCGGCGCCCCAGCCACGAATCCAGGGGAGCATCTCTTGGAGCTCGGCCACTTTCGCCTGCCAGATCAGGCTCCCATCTGGTTGCTCCTCCAACCGCTCGCTGCGGTGCCAGCGGGTCTCGCGCACCCGCTGGACCACGCGCGGATGAAACTTGAGCACCACCGGAACCGGCTCGGCCTCGGTGTACCAAATGCCCCAGGCGTCAGCCAGCAGATCGCGGGGATTGAAGTCCTCGGGGATGGTGTAGGACCGGTCGGTGAGTTCGATGCGCTGAATGCGCTCGATCTTGAAAGTACGCTTTGCACCCGGCGGCTCCCGCCAGCCGATGACGTGGGTCGTCTGGCCAATGGCGTAGGGCTCGATGAAGTAGGGGGCGAAGTCGTACTCGAAGACGCGTCCACTCTGTTCGTGCCGGTGCCACAGGTGGACTATCTGCCCCTGCGACCAGGCCCGTGTCAGCGTCTCCAGGACCTCCAGGTATACCGGGTCGTGGCGCTGGGCGGCGTCATCCATCACGTCGGCCGAGGCCAACAGGTGACGGCTGACCTGGGGGGAGAATTTCTCCAACGCACTGCCCAACTTGCGCAGTGCGGCCGCTGCGTGGGGATTGTGCTTGTCGGTGCGGGTGGCCATCAGCCGCGCCGCCAGATGCAAGGCCATGCTCTCGTGAATGGTTAGCCGCACGTGGGTCAGGTAATCGTCACGGTTGATGCCCAGCAGGTTATCGTCCTCCCAGATGGGGACGCGGCGGCTTAGCTGGTCAATGTCACGCCCGACCGTCGAGGGGTGTACCCCCAGGCGGCGGGCAATCTCCGCCTTGCGCAAGCCCTGGGGGTGGGCCAGCAACAGTTGTTCTAATTGCAATAGTCTGTCGGCTTTGTTGGCAGCGCGTTCCATACTGTCGTTCCTCCTCCTGCTATAAGAAGCAATCGATTAGGCTGCTCATATGTGACCGGCACTTCCAAAGTGCCGGTCACATAAATGAGCTTGCTTGCACGCCTGTTGTAGCCTTCTCCATTGTATCACATCTGCCTCCCAAATCCCGCAACAAACGCGCAAATTCATCTACAGGAGCCTGGCGAATTCCTTCAGGACGTAGATTTGGGTTAGCACGCACCGGGCGCTCAGGCTTCGCACGCAGATTTTTTAAAATTTTATCCGTGTTAATCCGTATCCCATTCAAAAATCGCCAGGGGCCAATCCTCTATTCACTCCCGCCGGCCAAAAGGCCACAAGCCGCCCCGCTCATCCTCGGCGTACAGATAACCCGCTTCTTCCAGGCTCGGCAGCCGCCGGGTGACGGTAGAGCGGACCACGCCCAACTCGCGGGCCAGTTGCGCCGGGGTGATGCCCGGCTTCTCGTGGATGATGCGGTCCGTCTCTTCATACTCGGGTTCCTTCTTCTGCCAGAAAGCCGTTTTGCCACCTCCATCCTGGGGATTTGCTCCCAGGATAGCGGTGGCGTGTTGCAGGTAATGCAACAGTTGTGGAGATCAGTCGCCGCCGGCAGAGAGTCCGGACTTGGCCAGGAATTGCCGCAAGTCTTCCAACTCGGCCGGGCAATAAGGACATTCGGCCAGGTGTGCCTGGATGGCCAGTACCTCCGCTTCGGGCAACAGCCCCAGGTAATACTCACCCAGGACCTGGCTCTGCGGACAATGCAGACGATACAATGCCCTCAAGAGGACCCTTTGCAGCGCGATGAATGGCTCCGCACGTGCTGCGCAGGCGTTGCAAGCCTCGATGTGTTGCTTTACTGCTTGGTCCGCCTCCCCATCCATGTAGGCGATCAGTTGCTCCCCTCGAACATGCACCTCGCGCCACCAATCCTTTCTTGATCCACGGCCCATTGGAGGTGGTAGACAAAAGGCCTCCAAAGACCGGTTGGTCTGTTTTCAATCGCAATCCTTCCCTCTATGTAACTACTCAGGCCAGATAACCCTTGCGAAGGTTTGGTGAGAGTTTTCAGAGTGAAAATGCCTTGGCCTACCGAAAACTGCCCTGTTAGCAAGGTTATTCGAAACCTTCGCAAGGGTATCTGAGTAGTTACCCCTCTATAAAGATAAACGCAGCCTGGCGCATTTTTCGCACATGGGCCTGCGAAGTCACAGAATCATGTGGTTGTTTTTCTCTCTGGCGGCGAGCTCGCCTCTTGGGTTTGGACCACGAAGTCACGAAACTGGCGAAGAACACGAAGCACGAAGGCCACCAATTGGGGCGAATGCCATAAAATGCCAGGTTATATGCCATCCCGGATAAGATTTCCCAAAAACTGAAATACTCCCGTGGAGCATCTGGATCATCACCCCTTGTGCACTCTGGCCGGGTGGAGTACAATTAAAGGCTAGTGCCCCATCAAAGTGATCTTGATAAGCCCGATTCGGCCGCCATGGGCGTGGCCTTGGTGTATCATAATCTCTGTGATGGGGTACTAGCTAAGTTTCACGGAGGTAGTTCGTGGCAGGAGAACGTATCTTGATCGTCGAGGATGAGCGGGCGGTGGCGCGCGGCCTGGAATATGGCCTGGGCAAGGAGGGGTTCCAAACGCTCTGGGCGGCTAACGGCCAGCAGGCGCTCGACCTGGCCCGGTCTCGTGACCCGCATCTGATCCTGCTCGACATCCGGCTGCCGGACGTCAGCGGCTGGGATGTGTGCCGCCAATTGCGGGCGGAGGGCAAACGCCAGCCGATTTTGATGCTCACCGCGTGTGACGAGGAGACGGATAAGGTGCTGGGCCTGGAGCTGGGCGCCGACGATTACGTGGTCAAACCCTACAGCCTGCGCGAGGTCATCTCGCGCGTGCGCGCCCTGCTGCGCCGGGCTTACGGCGAACTGGCCCTGGCCTCCGACGCCGGCCGGCTGACGTTCGGCGATACGACGCTGGACCTGGAGCGATTGCAGGCCTACCGGGGAGGCCAGCCTGTCTATCTGACCCCCACCGAATTCCGGCTGCTGCGCTACCTGGCCAACAACCCGGACCGGCCCTTCAGCCGCTCGGAGTTGATCCAGGCCGTTTGGGGCTACGATAGCGAGGTCGGCTGCGACCGCACGGTGGATGTCCACATCCGGCATCTGCGGGAGAAGCTGGAAGAAGACCCGGCCCAGCCACGCTGGCTGGTCACCGTGCGCGGGATCGGCTATAAGTTCCAGCGCTGAGGGGCGGGATTGTTGCGAAACCTTAACAAAATCACAACACTT
>JAHELX010000172.1:0-6191 GCA_024643945.1 Anaerolineales bacterium | reverse complement strand
TTGGGCGACCGCAATGGCCAGCCCTACCTGGGCGTGAGCCCGTGTGGTGGCCTGCCCGGTGGGCCAGGCAGGGTCTATCTGCAGATGGCCGGTCCCGGCGCACTTATCATCGAGGTCGTGCCCGATAGCCCGGCTGCCAAAGCCGGACTGAAAGCCGGCGATCTGATCGCCGCCGTCGACGGGCAAAAGCTGGACAGCGAACACAGCCTGGCCGACCTGATTGCGCAGCACAAACCGGGCGACAGCGCAACGCTGGAAGTGACGAGCCCGGGCGAGGAGTCACGTGAGGTGACGGTCCAACTGGGTGAGAATCCTGAAAAAGCGGAGGCAGCTTACCTGGGTGCGCAATACCTACCCACGCCGCCCATTCAGCCATCAGACGGCCAGTCCTCTCCCTTTGGCAACCTCCCTTTTGACGGACATCCCTTCGGGGGTAAGGGGTTCTTCATCTCCCCGGACAGCCAGGTTGAGCAGGGTGCGGTGGTACGGCGCGTAGCCGAGGGTAGCCCGGCCGAGGCCGCCGGACTGAAACAGGGCGACATCATTACTGCTATCGATGGGGAAGCACTCGATGGCCCCCAGGCCCTGGTCGACGCCGTGGCCCAGCACCAACCGGGCGATGTGCTGAAGCTGACGGTGTACCGCCCCCAGGAGGAGGCGCAAGGTGGGGAAGCCCCGCAAGGCGGGGACACGCTCGAGCTCGAGGCAACACTGGCCGAACATCCGGACAAAGCGGGAGCAGCCTACCTGGGCGTGGCAACTGGCGGTTTCTTCCGAATGCGACGCTTTGATGGCAACCGCCAACTGCCCGGACTGGAGGACCTGCAACGCAGGCTCGAATTCGAGCTACCCGCCGGCGTGCCGCCATTGGACCAGGCGCTTGCCCCCTACGGGTTCCAGATTCAGGTGGCGCCTGGCGCTTGTTGCGGCGCTGAGTTTTCTCAGGTATAGTAGAGTTTATGCACAATAAGCGGATTGACTGAATAAAGCCTTTTCCCAACGAAGTGAGAAATCCCTGAGACGTGGCGTGAAAATGGGCCATCGAGGCTCCAAAAGCAATGGATGGCCTCAGGGATTTCTCGCTTGCGCTCGAAATGACAGTCTGAAAACAAGGCGATTGCATACAGCGTTGGTAGCATATGACATGGTCGGAGTAGTTACGAAGCGGGAGATGCAATGTTTCGTTCGATTCGATGGCGACTGGTAGCCAGCTATGTGCTGATCACCCTGCTGACGGTAAGCCTGGTGGGGGTGCTCACGTTATCGCTGGTCAGACGCTACGTATGGCAACAGGAAACGGCCTATCTCACGGCCAACGCCCAGGCTATCGCGCGCCGGGCTGTGCCGTTGATGCAGCCGGTGGTGCAGCGTGCCGATCTGCTGGAACTGGCCCATACTTCTTCCTTCTTCGTGAATGCGCGGGTACGAATTCTCGACGACCGGCGCCAAATCCTGGCCGCGTCCGGACCAGGCAGCAATGTGGACGAATTCGTGTGGATCGCCCCGGCCACGCGCTTTCGGGTTGAATTGGAAGCGCCCCTGTCTCGCTCTGGCCCGGTCATCATGGCGCTACCCTCTGGCGATCCTCTCGTGATTCCCAGCCGTCCGGGAGATCAATACACCGTTCTCAAAGGGTTGCCCGCCGATGCAGAGGTAACCGTCGTGCACAGAATCGGGGGACCATGGGGCAGTCGCATCATTTTCAGCACGCTGCCCTCGGGCGAAGTGCCTGTCTCCCCCTCAGGCGGCGCGGACGATACCCAGGAGCCGCCCGTGAAAGAGGACCCCCCCCGCTCGCAGCAGGTGATTGTTACCCCCATCGGCGGCTCCAGCCACCCTTTGGGCTACGTTGAGTTGAGCAGCGGCCTGGACTTCGGGGGCGAGACACTGGCGACCACCAGCCGCGCCCTTTTCTTCGCCGCGGGCGGGGCAACCTTGTTGGCGGCGATCATCGGGCTGGTGGTCGGCCGGGGATTGACGGCACCGTTGCGCAGGCTGACCACGGCTGCCAGCCAATTGAATGGTAACGACCTGTCTGCCCGCGTCCCGGTGCACGGCCAGGACGAAATCGGCCAGTTGGGCAGGCAGTTCAACCAGATGGCAGGTCATCTGGAAGCCAGTTTTGCCGAGTTGGCGGCTGAACGCGATGCCCTGCGCCGCTTCATTGCCGATGCCTCCCACGAATTGCGCACGCCGATCACCGCGCTCAAGACGTTCAACGAACTCTTGCAGAGTGGGGCCGCCGACGAACCATCCGCCCGGGCCGAGTTTCTGGCCGAAAGCCAGGTGCAGATCAATCGCCTGGAATGGATCACCCACAACCTGCTGGATCTATCGCGCCTCGACGCCGGGCTGATCCACCTGGACCTGGCCCGCCACACCGTAGGAGAGCTGTTGGAAGCGGTCACGGCTGCTTTCAAAAACCTGGCGCAAGAAAAAGGAATTGCCCTGGCGATCCATCAGCCGCTGCCGCAACTCACGCTGTGCTGCGACCGCGCCCGCATCGAATCGGCCCTTTACAATTTATTGGACAATGCGATCAAGTTCACCCCGGCCGGCGGACATGTGGAAATCGGTGCCGGGCAGGCGGGCAAGAGCGTGCGCTTGTGGGTAGGCGACGATGGCCCGGGTATCAACCCCGGCGACCAGCCCCACATCTTTGAACGCTTCTATCGGGGCCAGGCTGGCGGTGCCGATGGCAGCGGCCTGGGACTGGCCATCGTGCAGAGTGTGGTCCAGGCGCACGGCGGCCGAGTCTCTGTCGAGAGCCAGCTCGGAGAAGGCAGCCGCTTCTTGATCGAATTGCCTCTTGATCAGCCTCCCCATTGCCAGGGGCAGGGTGGCGATCTATAATCTGCTAGGGCGTGTTGACATTTCGGGTTATGTCATTCCCTGGACTGTCCGTCCAGGACAGGCTGAGGAGCGCAGCGACGAAGCCCGCCCTGAGGCTGGGCCGAAGGGAATCCCTCATACGGCTGCTGGCAAGCGGCGTTCTCAGGGATTCTTCGCTCCTATCGTCGCTACTAAGAAACAACTCATAAACATGTCACTCTGAGCCGCAGGCGAAGAGTCTCGTTACGGCAAGAGACGAGATCCTTCACTTCGTTCGGGATGACATGCTTGCGCCCCAGTTGTTTCTTGCACAATGAGTGACGCCGTGGCGTCATGGAAAAGCTCAGAATGACATGTTTCGGCAAATGTCAACAGAACCTGGCAGGTTGTCCGACAATTCAAGGTATGCGATTTCGATGAGAGGCTGTCGGATGTATTGGATAGGTGGGTTGGCCGGCCTGCTGGCTCTGGCTTTAGCGGGATGCGGCGCCGCCTATCCGGCCGAGTACCGGCTGGACGACCCGTCACCACCGTCTCGCTGCTTCACGGCAACCGGCCACAGCGTCAGTGGTAATTTCTGGCGTTACTTTGAGGCAATGGGGGGGGTGGAGTCACTGGGGTATCCCATCACTGAGCCTTTGGAGCAAGAGGGGCGGCAGGTACAATATTTTGAGTATGCCCGGCTGGAAGATCATCCGGACAACCCGGGCGGCCCGGTGGTCAAGCTCAGCATGCTGGGGGAGCGATTGGGACGGCGCCAGCCACCCCTCAAGTCATCGCGCGTGCCGCCCGCCCTCGACCGGAACAGCCGTTACTACCCGCAGATGGGCCACGCCGTCAGCGGCGACTTTCTGATCTACTTTGACGAACATGGCGGCCTCGACCGGTTTGGCTTTCCCATCGCCGAGCCTCTGGTCGTTGAGGGTAACCTGGTCCAGGATTTTCAGCGGGCGCGCTTTGCCTGGCACGCGAACCGACCCCCTGGCGAGCGGGTGACTCTGGAGCCGACGGGTCGCGCTTATTTTGAGGTGCAGGGATTAGACCCGGCGCTGCTGGCCCCCGTCCCCTGTCCGCCAGGCTCGGAGCTGGTACAACGGGGCGTTCATCAGTCTTCTCACTCCCCGTAACAATGCACCTTATGGAGACTGCTTAAAAAGTCCGCATCCGGGCTTGTAGTAACCACTTTAGTGGTTTGATCGCTTTCCGAACACGATGTGCCAACCACTAAACACTTTTTAAGCACTCTCCTATGATGGTGTAACTGGGTCCTCATTGGCCTTCTCGTTCTCCTGGGGCTCGCCGATCTCAGCCTCCTCGTCTTCTCCCCAGCCGATGATCCACACGCAGGCGCCGGCTAGTAAGATGGTGGTGATGATGAGTGCTGTCCATTGTCCGGCAGTGAATCCCACGTTCCTGGCCGACAAGACTAAAATGATCACCATGCCAATCGCCAGCGCGATCCAGGCAGTGATTTGAGGGTGTCTTTGCGCAAAGTTGCGAACGGTTGTCATTGTTCTCCTCTGATCAACTGAGACCCTAAGGGTTTCTCAAACCCTTAGGGTCTAAATGGGCGTCATGATGCGGCGTTTCAGGAGCTGTTTTACCATCAGCACGCTTCCCTCGCTGTAGTAATCCTCGGCCGCCTGGCGCCACATCTTAATCAGGTCCTCCAGTGATTTCTTCTGATAGCCATTTTTCTCGAAAAAGGCCATAGAGACCGGGCCCACTTCAGGCCGGGCAAAGAGCAGCGCCACTTCGCACGAAAGCTGGCCGGCCTCCTTCTCCACGGCTTGCAGCAGTGCCTTGCCCACCGTAGGCCAGAGGTCACTGGAGCGAACCAGGAAATCGTCAATGCCAGCGATGAGATTCTCTGCGCGCAGGCCGGCTAACCCCAACAATTGCCCATCCGCACGAGCCACGAAGTAGCCTTTGGAGAACAGGTTCTCCATCATTTCCGACTCGTCGGGGGCAATTTTGCCGTTAGTAGCCTGGGCCATCAACGCCGACATCGCGCCCAGGTCCCCCCGTTTGGCCCGCCGTACCTGGAGTCTCTGAAGGATCTCGCGCGGCACGGGTTTGCCAGGCGGGATCGGCGACGGAGCAGGAGCAACCGGCTTGGGTGGGGGCGGAGGCGGCGCTGCACGTGGGATGGCGGCAAACCGGCGTTGTACTGCCTTCCAGGTATTTATTACGTCCCCGCCATTATCAATGGTCACATCAGCGCGGGCGGCCTTCTCTTCTTGAGGCGACTGGGCCTCGATACGGAGCATAGCCTGCGGGCCGGTCATCTTGCGCTTGCTCATCAGGCGCTTGAGCTGAACATCATCTGGCGCGGTGACGACCCATACCGCGTCACAATCGTCGGCCATACCTGACTCGATGAGCTTGATGGCCTCAACGACCACCACGTCTGCCTTAGAATCGGCGATCCATTTTTCAACCTCTCGCCTGACCCTCGGGTGGGTGATGCTTTCCAGGTGCGCCAGCGCCTGGGGGGCACAAAAGACGATGTTGCCCAACTTTCCCCGGTCGATCTCGAAATCCTCGTCCAGGATGTAACGGCCAAACTCGGCCACAATTCTGTCATAGAGGGAACTCCCCCGGCGCATCAAGACGTGAACCAGGTCGTCGGCGTCTAAGGTACTGGCGCCCAATTCCTTCAGCATCCTTAACACCAGGCTTTTACCGGTAGCAATATTGCCGGTCAAGCCGATCACGTACTTATCACCCATCTTATGCTGCCTCCATCGCGGTCCACTGGTCAAGCAAGCGTGCCAGCTCTTCTTCGGTGGCCTGGTAGTCCCGGGCCAGGTCCGGCAGTTGGTCAATCGCCTGGGTATGGCTGGCTTCTTCCAGCGCAGCCGCCAACCCGGCCAGGCGTGCCTCCGCGGCTTCGATGGCTGCTTCCAGTTCTGCCAGCGCCCGCTGGCGGCGCGCCTGCTCTCTCCCGGCCTGCGGCTCACGGGCAGCCGCTCGCCCATTGGTGGCCGGAGGGGCCTGGTCAGCCACCGCCATGCGCCGCGCTTGCCGGTCGGCCAGATAGGCGTTGTAAGCGCTGAGTGGCGCCTGGCCCTTACTGACGTAGAGGTGCCCATCTTCCAGCGCCCAAACCTGGGTAGCCAGCGCGTCCACAAAGTAGCGATCGTGAGATACCAGCAGGATAGTGCCGGAGAAGTGGCTCAACACCTCCTGCAAAATCTCCTGCGAGGGGATGTCCAGATGATTGGTCGGCTCATCTAATACCAGGAGGTTGGCACCTTGTAGCGTCAGCTTGGCCAGCGCCACCCGTGCCCGTTCGCCGCCGCTCAACGCGCTGATCGGCTTGAAGACGTCGTCGCCGGAGAAAAGGAATCGGCCCA
>JAHELX010000867.1 GCA_024643945.1 Anaerolineales bacterium | reverse complement strand
GCCCTGGTACACCGTCCTGAGCAGATGCGACTCCTGGAAGCCCTGGGGGTGCAGGAGGTCCTTGTTGGGGATATGCGCGATCAGGCGACCATGGACCGGGCTGCCCGGGGAGTGCGGGCCATCTACCACATTTGCCCTAATATCAGCCCCGATGAAGTGGCCATCGGCCAGGCCGCCATCGCCGCCGCCCGCTCGGCTGGCGTCGACCACTTCGTCTACCACTCGGTGCTGCATCCCCAGACCGAGGCCATGCCCCATCACTGGCAGAAGCTGCGCGTCGAGGAGAAGCTGTTCGAGTCCGGGTTGCCCCACACCATTCTGCAGCCCTCGGCCTATATGCAGAATGTGTTGGCCCATTGGGAGCAGATCCTGGAGCAGGGCGTATACCCCGTGCCGTACACCATCGAGACCCGGCTGGGCATGGTCGACCTGGAAGACGTGGCTGCCGCCGCCGCCACCGTCCTCACCCAACCAGGTCACGCGGGGGCTACCTACGAACTGGCCAGCGCGGAAGCGCTGACCCAGGTCGAGGTCGCCGCCATCCTGAGCCAACACCTGGGACGTCCCGTCCGCGCCGAGGTCATATCCCGCGAAGCGTGGAAGCAAGAGGCTCAGGCCTCAGGCCTGGGTGACTACCAGGTGCAGACGCTGCTAAAAATGTTCGACTATTACGAGCATTACGGGTTTTGGGGTAACCCGCGCGTCCTGGGCTGGCTGCTCGGCCGACCGCCGGCCACCTTAGCCGCTTTTGTCGAACGACACAAGTAGTTGTCCAATATATAATACCCGTGCGTTGGGTATAACTTTGCACTTCACTCGACAAATCAACGTGTAAATTGACTGCAAAAGTACCAAGTTATTTCTGGACAAGTGCAAGTAACGTAAAAAGTCGCCCGGGAAACCCGGTTTTCTCTGACAGGTAATACCAGGGAAAACCGTGTTTCTTTGGTATTTGGCCCGTCTTCTTGCCGGGCATAGTGGCTCAACTCTTTTAGGAATTTAAGTAAAACTACTTGATTTTAGATGTGAAATGTGGTATTATGATAACATAACGATTTGTCATAAGATTCTAGTGTGGGTAGTGCTCATTTAACAACCCAACGCGGTACGTAGAACTGAGTATACCCAACGCACGTGGGTATTATAAAAAGGCTCTTCGTGCCCTCTTCCCGGCCCTTACCCCCCGGCCCCCTCTCCCCACAATGGGACATGGGGTACTCGAAGCGAAGGGCGGGGGTGAGGGCTTGCTATTAGCCGATCTAACATTGGCGAGCTAAAATGTCGTGCGGATTCAGGGAGGTACACATATGACTGCAGCTACTGCGACAGTCGAAGAGACTTCTTCCTCGAACCGGCCGGGAATACTCCGCAAGACCCTCTACATCCTCCTCGTTTTTACCGTCGCCTTCATCCTATACAAAGGGCTGTACAACCCCAGGTATCCAGAAAATAACCTGTGGTGGCACGTAGGCACGGGCTGGTTGTTGCTGGGTTGGTTGGTATTCGTTCTCGTCTTACTCAACCCCGATCATCGCAAGTTTGGCCTGTTCCTCTTCCTCAACCTGGTGCTGGCCATCGTCATCAGTGCTTTCATCCAGGGTCAATTGATCGGCAATGCGAGGATCGTCCGCGCTGTCCAGGATAGTGCCCTCTTAAACTTCTTCCTGGGAGGGCTTGCCGAAGGCATTCTCTGGTCCCTGGTTATTGGGCTGCTCGGGGCGTTATTGGTGACCGGCCTGCCTCTCCTCACTGTTTCCTACGCCAGCGCGGTTTACGTGCTGGCGCTGCACGAAGTTGACGGCGTGAGCCGCTGGGATGCGCTGCGCTATGTAGTCACGCTGATCCTGGGCATTAACCTGCCCTTCATGGTGGTCGAAAATGGCCAGGCGCTGGTGACCAAAGAGGCGAGCAAGATATGCGTCATTGGCGGGCCGGGCGAGTTGATCATCAAGCAAGGGAATGTGGTGGTGCTGGAACGTGGGGGCAAAATCAGCCGGGTCGTGAACGCCGGCGTCGTCAAGCTCCGGCGTAAGGAAATGATCCGGAACATCTTTGTTTTGGGCCCTCAATCCAAGTCTGACGAGATCAAACACATCCTGACCAAAGATCGCATCCCGCTATCCATCACCCTGGGTATGAAGGTCCAGATCGAGCCGGCGGCTGAAGTCGAAAAGCGCCCCGAAAGCCGCATCGCCCCGGATGGCGAGGCGCTGACGACGAAGCTGGATGATGGCCTGTACCAGGTGTACGAGGGAACTATCCGTAAAGCTGCTTTGATGTCCCAGTCTACCTCCTTCGCCCAACGTCACATTGAGAAGTGTGAAGGGGAGACTTGCCGCGACGTGGAAGAGACGACCTGGCAGAAAGTCGCCGGGAGTTTGCCTGAAGGCGAATTACGGGACCACATCATGAGCCATCGCTTTGACGAGCTCTTCGAATTGGTGGATAGTGCGCCTGGGGAGAAGCCGGAGATTCGGGTCGATAAGCGCAAGATCTACGAGATTGAGCAGGCGATTTTAGCACAAGTAAGGCCTACCAAAATCAACGTGTTGGGGGTGTTGGTACGTGGTGTGGATATTGGGAAGATTGAGTTTCCAGAAGGGGCAGAAGACACGCTCCTCAGGCGCTGGAGTGCGCCGTGGGCACAACAGATCGGGCTCATTGAGGCAGAGACGAAGGGGCAAGGTGAGCTGCAAGCCAAGATGCTGAAAGCACAAGGTGATCAAGAAGCAACAAGGTTGGAAGCACAG
>JAHELX010000171.1 GCA_024643945.1 Anaerolineales bacterium | reverse complement strand
CCTGGCAGACCTCATAGCCCGACATGGCGGGCATCATGACGTCCAGCAGAATCAAATCGGGGGGAGCTAATCGCGCTGCCGATAAGGCCTGCAAGCTATCCGTCGCGGGCCGGGTCTTATAGCCCTGCTTGCTCAAAACATCAATCAGCAATCGCAAACTTTCAGGCTCATTATCTACGATCAGAATATCGGCCTGAGCGAGGCCGCCCTGCTCGTCGCTCATGTTTGCTTCCCTACTTCGCCTTCTTTGTGGTTTTGGCTTCTTGGATCAGTGCCAGGATGTGACGATGTTCGAATCTCCCTCCCCAACTCCCCAGCCCGGAACCCGGGATGGGGCGGGCCAGGTAAGCTCAGGTAAGTGCAGACTGCTTTGTCCGCGCCGAGGTCACAGGCACAGGTGATAGCCAATCCAGGGGCAGGTCCAAATGAACGGGCAGGCTGGTGGGGAGGAAAGGTAAAGTGATCCAGATGGGTCGGGGTCGGGGGAGAAGATTGCCCTTTGTAATGCGCTTGTGTGCATAAGCGGCTAATTATACTCAATTCTCATGAAACTGCCAACAGAGATCTCTCTCCGGGGTTGTTGTTAATATTCAACGTGTCGAGTCTGTCTTTTGTCTTTCACCCTTGGTCGGAAAAGCATTCAGCAGGTGCTCGAGGCAATCCGGCGCAACGCCCTGTTCAGGCTAGTGGGGCCGGGACACGAGATCCCCGCTGAGTGGGGGGTGATGGAGTTTGGTGCGTGACCAGGTTGTAGTCTTTGTAGCTGCGTCGACTGAGTCCATTGCGAGCCCTCTGCTGCCAACAAGGATCAGCTTCAGGGTTTGGACTTGATGTGAGGAAACTGGAGAAAGAAGAACCGATAATATTATAGCACAGTTTTTGCCAGGATTCAAGACCCAAGGGGTGTGTCCCAAATTCTTGGCAGACCCTACGGGTTTCAGAAAACCCGTAGGGTCTTGCACCTAAAATTTGGGCAGACCCTCAGGGTTTCAGAAACCCTGAGGGTCTTATACCTGAATTTTGGACAGACCCAGACCCAGCGTCAGGATGCGTTCAGACCCAGGCATCAGGCATTCGTTCAGTGTGTGCCCTGTACGAACATACAGTCTGCCAGCGTCATCATCCCCGAGGGCCTCGACCAGCGAAAGACTATATATTCGTATAGGGCGCAAACTGAACGAATGACCGATGCTCAGGCCGGGGGTTCGTGATAGACTCGAGACACAACGATCTGTGAATAGTCCTGGATGACGATGTAGTTTAGCACGGTGATGGGAATGCAAGACAACAACTTTGATCACGGACCAGGCAAAACCCCCTCGGCGAGGAGTTGGATTGCTTTGCTGCTGATTGGTGTGGCGATTGTCGTCGGGCTGACGTTGCTGCGCGCCAGACAAGAGCCGGCGGAAGAGACGCCCTTGCCGGTTCTGGTCAACGCCATCGAAGCCGGGGATGTCGAAAGCCTCGTCCTGCGGGACGATTACATGATGGCCACCATGTATGACGGAACCTACCTCCGGGCACGCAAAGAGCCGGACATCAGCGCCCTGGAGACATTGAAGCTGTTCGGGATATCTCAGGAGACGCTGAAGAGCTTACCCGTGAAGGTCGACGACTCTAACAGCGCGATGGCCAGCCTGCTGCAGATCTCGCTCACACTGGGCCCGCTGTTGTTGATCGGTTACCTGATGTTCCGTGCCATGCGCCAGATGCCAGGCGACGGAATTAGCATGCCCGGGAACTTAGGCCGCAGCAACCCGCGGGTGATGTCCGCCACTGCAGCCAAAGGCGAGCAGGCCGAGCAGCCACAGGTCACCTTCGACGACGTGGCCGGCGCCGAGCAGGCCAAGCTGGAGCTGCAAGAGATCGTTGGGTTTCTTAAGGAAGGCGACAAGTACCGCAAGTTGGGCGCGCGCATTCCCAAAGGCGTGCTGATGGCCGGACTGCCCGGTACCGGCAAGACCTTGATGGCCAAGGCGATCGCCGGCGAAGCGGGCGTGCCTTTCTTCAGCATCTCCGGCTCCGAGTTCGTCGAGATGTTTGTCGGCGTCGGCGCCTCGCGCGTGCGCGACCTGTTCAAGCGCGCCCGAGAGCAGGCCCCATCTGTCGTCTTCGTCGATGAGATCGACGCCGTCGGCCGCCAGCGTGGGGTGGGGCTGGGCGGTGGCAACGACGAACGGGAACAGACACTGAACCAGATCCTGGTCGAAATGGACGGCTTCGGCACCGACACCAATGTGATCGTCATCGCCGCCACCAATCGGCCCGATATTCTGGACCCGGCCCTGCTGCGGCCCGGCCGTTTTGACCGCAAGGTGACGCTGGACCGGCCGGACGTGAACGCCCGGGAGGCCATCCTGGAAGTGCATACCCGGGGCATGCCGCTGGACGAGGGCGTCCGTATGTCCGCGTTGGCCAGGCTGACGCCCGGCTTTGTGGGAGCTGACCTGGAGAACCTGGTGAATGAAGCCGCCATCCTGGCCGCCCGACGCGACCTGAACCGGATCGGCATGCCCGAGTTCCAGGACGCCATGGAGCGTATCATTGCCGGCCCGGAGCGCAAGGGCAGCATCCTCAGCCCACAGGAACGCCAGGTCGTAGCCTATCACGAGGCCGGGCACGCTGTCGCCATGCACTGCCTGGAGAACAGCGACCCGGTGCACAAAGTGAGCATCATCTCGCGGGGTATGGCTTTGGGTTACACCATGCCGTTACCCGAAAACGACAGATACCTGCGCACCAAGGAGGCCTTCGAGGACGAGATCGTCGGCCTGCTGGGCGGCCGGGCGGCCGAGGAAATGATCTTCGGCCGGCTGACCACCGGTGCGGCCAACGACCTGGAGCGCGCCACCAGGTTGGCACGCGCCATGGTGACTCGCTACGGGTTCTCCGAGAAGCTGGGGCTGCGCACGTTTGGCGAGGAGCAGGGCAATCCCTATCTGGGCAGATTCGGCGAGACACGCGACTACAGCGAGGAGATGGCCCTGGCCATCGACCGCGAGATTCAGGAGATCCTGGATCGCTCCTATCGCCGCGCCCAGGACATCCTGACCATGCGCCGCAACAACCTGGAGGCTCTGGCCAGGGCCCTGCTCGAGCTGGAGACGGTCGACCGGGACCGGTTCGTGGCGTTGATGAACTAAGCACCTGTTCATTAATAACTTCGCGCTTTGGAACAGAAATCAGGCGTAAAACCGCCGCAAAAACCCAAGTTGTTTTTGAACAAGTACAAAGTGACGAATACTTTCCCCGATTTATGCAAAGGAGGTCAAGGAGACAAGCTATGGACACCAGCGCAATTCTTGAGAAAGACTCGCGTGATTCCACAGAGCAGGCTATCGAAGTCATTGGGTTTGGCCGGCGGCTGGCAGCCACGCTTTACGACGGGTTCTTCCTCGCATTTTTTACCTTCGTCCTGGCGTTTATTGTAGGTTTCGCTGGGCTCCTGATCGGGATTTACCGCTCAGACGATCCCCTGATGCTGGAGAGGCTCATTATGTTATGTGGCCTGGCGCTTTCAGTTGTGTATTACGTCGGGTCCTGGGCCACATCAGGCCAGACATTGGGTAAGACGCTTGCGGGCATCAAAGTGATTAGTGTGGACGGCTCATCGGTTTCTTTGGGTAAAGCGCTGCTTCGTTACCTGGGCTACATCCTGAGTGGTGCCCTTTTGTCCTTAGGATTTCTGTGGGTTGCCCTTGACCCCAAGCGGCAAGGCTGGCACGACAAGATGGCCGGTACCTATGTGGTATATAGCGACGATATTGTTTCCCGGCCTGGTCCACTGAAAGCTGTTCCGTCAGATCCGAACAGAGGCCCGATTTGGCTGATCGCCTGGATCTTGCTTGCCATCGGCTTACCGGCCGGTCTTTTCGCCAGCCTGTGGGTGCTGGGGCCTTTCATGAGTAGGGTCGTCGTCGACATGATCAGGGGCCTGGTCTAAATATTACTCAGGTGCAATGTACCTGGTGGCCGAAAAATAGGGGGTTGCGATGACCATCGGACCACTTCAAGTTATCGTCATCGGATTCGAAGGTAATCAATTCACAGGAGAAATTCTCCCGGAGCTGCAAGCCGTTCGGGAGAAGGGCATCATTCGGTTGCTCGATCTCATCTTTGTGGCAAAAGACGAAATGGGCAACGTCGAGGCCATTGAGGTAAGCGATATCACGGGCGATGAGACATTGCGCCTGGGGGCTGTCCTGGGCGGCTTGCTAGGCGCGGAGATGACTGAGGGGGAAGGCGCCAACGGCAAGGCCAGGCTGAGAAGCCTTAAGGCGGTTGGAGAGGCCGGCGTGGCTCTCAACAGTGAAGAGATCCAGGAAACTGCCAACCTCATCCCGGACAACAGTTCCGCCCTTATCGCCCTGATCGAACATACCTGGGCCGTCAACTTGCAGCAGGCAGTCAGCAATTCTGGTGGCCTGGTGCTGGGCCAGGGCCTGCTCGACCCGGCCGACCTGGAGAGGGTGAACCCAACCCTGGCTGCGGCTTTGAAGGGAGAGGAGGGAAGAGAGGATCGTGGACGGCAAACTCGTCGAGGTGAAGGCCAGGTGGGTAGCTGACACAAACGACCTGAGTGCCATATTCAGCCTGCTGAACAAGAAGCATCAGGAAAGACTGGATTTATGGAAGGGGCTATCACAAGCCGTGCCAGGTCCGGATAATGTAACCGTTGCCGCCAACCTCTCCGAAAAACAGGCCACCCTTGACACCTGGTGGGAGAAGCAACAGGAAAGCATCAGCGCCCAACTGAACGCCTGGGCCGCCGAGCTGGCGCAGTTGCTGGTCGAACTGACGGCAGCCGCTGAGAGGGAGCGGGTCGAGGCTGAAATGGCGATCGCCCAAATGGAGAATGAACTGGATGCCTGGTGGGAGAAGCAGCAGCACAGCATCGAGGCACAACTGGCGATATGGTACGCCGACGTCGTGCAATTGGAAAGCCGGTTGGTATACGCTGGAACCCAAGCGAAGAGACGCATCGAAGCAGACATCGCCCGCATGTGTCAGAAATGCTTGAAGTGGCAAGAGAAGCGACGCGAAAGCATAGATGCCCGGCTGGACGCCTGGTACGAGAGGACTGAAAGACTGGAAGCCAGAATGGCCAGTGCCCCCCCCGAGGAGCAAGCAAACCTGGCCGCCAGGATTGATGAGCTCGATAACAAATACGATACCTGGTTCGAAAAACGTTATACGGTGCACTTGCCGGCGAAGGCAGGGGCTTGATTATCCAGGTTCCTCCTGAGATTCCATAGGAATCCAAGGCTGCGGCCAATGGCCCTGGTTGCGGACTACAGCCGCGAAAGGTGAGACATTACGAAATCTTATTAGATATGAGAGGAGAAACTAAAATAGCAAACAAGAAAACCAAGACTCAGACGAGATAGCTGACGAAAGCACAGCTACGAAATCGATGCCGGCCAGGAACTGATTGGCCTCGGGATGGCCAACCTGGGAGCCCGGCTGGTTCAGGGATTTGCAATTAGTGCTCTGTCAAAGCTAACCCATAGGTCCCCTTTGGGGAAACGATGGGTAATCTTGGCTCCCATAGCGCCCGTTCTTACCCTTCAAATCACCCTTGACAGAGTATCAGCTCCGGCCTTTCGAAATCGGCTGCCAACGATGCGGCTGGGGCACTTTCGGGGAGAGAAAAATGTCGAATGAAAATGTGGACAGAGATCCTGGTCAGGATCCGGAAACGATAGAAGAGCAATTGGCGGCGGCCTCGGTTAAGATCGAGACCTTGCGAGCAGAGATGGAAGAGCTTCAGCGGTACAAAGCCAAGGCTGAGAGCCGGCGCCGATTCCCGTGGCGACGGCTGGTGGTGGC
This sequence comes from Anaerolineales bacterium, assembly GCA_024643945.1. Next base: position 4,340 of record JAHELX010000171.1, on the reverse strand, counting down.
CGTGTTGATCGTGCTAGGATGCGTGATCGCAGCCGGCGCGAACGTGACGGTCTGGCTGAAGAACGTGGCCCTCAACACCAATGCCTGGGTGGCCACGGTTGGGCCGCTGAGCCGCGACCCGGCTGTGGCGCTGGCCATCAGCGACTATGTGGTGGGGGAACTGTTCGCTTCGGTCGACGCCGAGCAACGTGTCAGGCAGGCGCTTCCCCCCAACGCTGCTTTCCTGGCACCGCCCCTGGTCAGTGCTATGCAGGACTATGCGCGTGATGTCACCGCCGACGTGATCAACAGTGAGCGGTTCAGCGCCATCTGGAGCGCCGCCAATCGCTTTGCCCATGAGCAAGCGGTGGCCCTCCTGCGCAACAAAGGAGGATTGTTCTACATCAGCAGCGGGCAGGTCACCGTTGACCTAAACGACTTGCTCGTCTCTGTCCAGGACACACTGGACTCGACCGGTCTGGCAGCGGTGTTTGGCGATTTACCCCTATCTGAGGGCCGGGGGAAGTGGGTGGTCTACGAGGGCGCGCGGCTGGCCCAATTGCAGCAAGCCCTGACTATCCTGGATCGAGCTGGAGTGCTGTTGCCCTTGCTGTCGTTGGCGGCCTTCGCGCTGGCCGTGTGGGCGTCCTTGTGGCGGCGACGGACGCTGCTGTATATCGGGATCGGCCTGGCCATAACCATGGGGCTGTCTTTGCTCGCTTTCGGGTTGGCTCGCTCGGATGTCCTGGACCAGATCGCTAACGAGCTCCATCGGTCAGCGGCCGAAGCGATGTGGGACATCGTGCTGACCGGTCTTGTCCGCCAGACCGTCTTGGTACTGCTGACCGGGCTCATCATCGCCGTTGGTGCCTTCCTGGCGGGTCCCCACCCATGGGCCGTGGCGGCCCGCACCTCCGTGCGTGATTTCATGGGCAACTCGGCTGGCGAGAAGCAAGGAGACACAAAGTAACCTGAGTAAAGTTGAAATAAGGAGATAAGGCATGAGCGACGTACCGGTTCAAATTATAGTAGCCGCCTTTCAGGATGAGAATGCAGCCAATGAAGCCTTGAATGAACTCAAGCAGCTCAAGAAGGAGAAGTTGATCGGCATCCAGAATGCAGCCGTCATCCGCAAGGATGAGAAAGGCAAGATCCACATCCGCGAGACGGCTGATATGGGCGGTGGCAAAGGGGCAGCCATCGGTGGCGTGGCCGGTGCAGCCATCGGCTTGCTGGCCGGCCCGGCCCTGGTCGTCCCGGTCGCGGTAGGAGCCCTGGTGGGCGGCTTGACAGCCAAGCTGCGCGACAGCGGCTTCTCCGACCAGCGGCTGGAGACCCTGGGCGAGGGGTTGAAGCCGGGTACTTCGGCCATCATCGCCGTCGTCGAGCACAAGTGGGTGGACGAAGTGCGCAAGGAGATGGAAGAGGAAGGCGCCGACCTGGTGACGGCTGCGTTGCAGGCGGACATCGCTGCCCAGTTGGAAGCCGGACACGAGGTGGCTTACACCGCCCTGGCAACCCAGCAGGGCCTCGCTCTCGGCCGCCAGGCGGCCGGTGAGGACGAGGCCGAAGGTGGCGCTGTTGTCATCGCCGATGAAGGGGTCTATGGCGGTCGCTACGTGGCCACCGAGGAAGGCTTTGCTGTGGAACGCATGGCCGCTACCGATGAAGGGGCCATCTACGAAATTGCGGCGGCCGCCAGCGATGAAATCGAAGGAGAGGCTGGCAAAGAAGACAGTGCCGCGTAATCAGTCCGGGACAGCACTCAGCCAGGTGCTGAGTGCTGTCAGAAGCGGGTCAAGAGCGGGAGTTGGCGGCGCCGCCACGTCCTGCCAACTCCGCTCCCGCTGATGGACACATTGCCGCTTTCCCGAGCACCCGATGGTCCCGAGCGAAGCCCCCCTGTGGGGCTGTGCAGCCCCATGGGGGGCTTCGCTCGGGACCATCGGGTGCTCCGGGAGGGTAAGCTGTGCAATAACAAAGGGAAAAGAGAATGGTTAAGCGCATCTATGTCATCATTAACCCGGCATCCGGCCAGCCGAAGCCCGTGTTGCATACACTCAATTCGGTTTTTCGCGCCGCTGGCGTGGATTGGGATGCATTCATCACCAAGGAGAGCGGTAATGCCCATCACTTCGCGCGGGAGGCCCTGGCAGCCGGCGCTGATGTGGTCGCCGCCTTTGGAGGCGATGGCACAGTGATGGAGGTGGCCAGCGCCCTGATGGGCAGCCAGGTTCCGGTGGCCATCTTGCCGGGTGGGACGGCCAATGTGATGTCAGTGGAGTTAGGTATTCCGAAAGATCTGGAAGCGGCCGCTCAGATAGCCTGTAATCCGTCCAGCCAGATTCAGGCTGTGGACGTGGGCCAGGTGGGCGAACGAATCTTCATGCTCCGCGTTGGCTTAGGTTTTGCCGCAGACCACGTTATCGGGGCCACACGCGAGATGAAGGATCGCTATGGCGAACTGGCATATACAGTCTCTGCTTTGGAGACACTCAAAAAACTGCCGCTGGCTCGTTACCGTCTCACGCTCGACGGCGAGCAGGTTGAAGTTGAGGGAGTTACCTGTCGCGTGGATAACTCTGGCAATATGGGCATACCCGGCCTCGTCGCTTCGCGCGCCATCAGTGTATGTGATGGCTTACTGGACGTGACTGTGATTCGCAATGCCGATGGCGCTTCACTCTATTCGATAGTTGCCAGCGCGAGCGGCCACGGAACGCCAAATCCCGAGGCATTCTTCCATCGGCAGGCGCGCGAAATCATCCTCGACGCCGACCCACCGCAGCGCGTGGTTGGCGACGGGGAAGAGTGGGGTGAGACACCAATTAGCGTCAAAGTCTTGCCTCAGGCTGTCCGCTTTTTGGTCTGCCCCTAGCCTCAATACTTTTCAAATAAGGGCGTCGGAGTCGAGGCTTCCCTGGCCCGCTGGCGCAAGCCAGGACGGGCAGCCGGAAAACGCCCGCCTACCTGTAGGTCCCCTTTGGGGAAAGGCTCGACTCCGGGCTTATTTGAATGGTATTGCCCCTAGCCTTTTCGCTGTTGTGACGTTTGCCTAACGTGCGGGAGAGTGAGCAGTTACCCGAGATCTGCAACACGAGAGGTGTCTCATGAATGAAGTCTTACAAGCCCTTCCAGAAAACTATATCTTCGTACAGGGCACAGACTGAACGAATGCCTGGTGCCTGGAATAGTTGGATGTGATAGACTGTTTATGGCGTTACACGAAGCCACGCGATCAAAAACACTCGTCTAAGAAAAGGAGATGTGAAATGACGACTACCTCTATGGCTTGGGAGAACACCGAGTATCCCTGGTGGCTGGTTCTACTGGAAGGCATTTTTGCGCTGGTTCTGGGCATCCTCTTGTTAGCTGCGCCGGGAGCGACCTTAGCGGTCGCCGTGCAGATCATGGGCTTCTTCTGGCTCGTCAAGGGGATTTTCCAGATAGTCAGTATCTTCATCAATCGTTCCCAGTGGGGCTGGAAGTTGTTCGCTGGCATCCTGGGGATTGTGGCCGGCATCCTGGTACTACAGCATCCGCTCTACAGTGCCATCCTGGTCCCGACCCTGATTGTCTGGATCATCGCCATTGAGGGCCTGATCATCGGTGCCGTTGGCCTGGTCGCGGCCTTCCAGGGCGGCGGCTGGGGCGCTGCTATCCTGGGAGTGTTGAGCATCATCTTCGGGCTGCTGCTCCTGGGCAACCCCCTGTTCGGGGCACAGGTAATGGTGCTGCTACTGGGCATCTTCGCCGTCATAGGCGGGATTTCGGCCATCGTGATGTCCCTTCAATTGCGCCGGGCTTAATGGGGCTTGGCCTGGTGATCTAATGTCATAAACCAAAAACGAAAGGAGAAACAGGGACATGGCAACCTTGACTGTACTCAAGTTTCAAACCGCAGACGGCGCGCAGCAGGGACTGGATATCATCCAGGATCTGAGCCGCAAACATCTGATTACGCTGCAGGACGCAGCCATCGTGACCTGGCCGGAGGGCAAGAAGAAACCCAAGACCAAACAACTTTACAACCTGGCCGGGATGGGTGCCCTGGACGGCGCCTTCTGGGGCATGCTGTTTGGGCTGATCTTCTTCGTCCCATTTTTCGGCGCAGCGATCGGCGCTGCCATGGGCGCACTGGCTGGCTCAATGGGCGACGTCGGCATCAGCGACGAGTTCATCCAGAAAGTGCGCAACGAAGTTACACAAGGCACATCGGCACTCTTCCTGATGACCAGCGACGCAACGATCGACAAAGTTGCCGACGCCATGAGGCAACTGGACTTCGAAGTGATGACCACTAACCTGTCGCAAGAACAAGAGGAAAAGCTGCGCCAGGCTTTCGTGCACGAAGAGGCCTA
>JAHELX010000866.1 GCA_024643945.1 Anaerolineales bacterium | reverse complement strand
ATGCTGGTTCTATCGGCCCTGGCCATCCTGGACATCTCCATGATTTTAGGCGGGCGGATGTTTAGCCTGAGGACTCTCTTGTTCCCACCTGAGATCAGCTTTGATCCTTGTGCGCCCCCGCCTCCTCCCCTCTCATTTGCAAGTGCCGTCGTTTGGCTTCTCACTTTTCTTCTAGGCGGCCGGGTAGCCGTGGGCACCTACCTGGCTATAGGTGTGTTATATACCCTGCTGGCAGCCTGGAAACAACCTGTCACCATCCGGGGTGCTGTGATAGATAGCATAATTGCCGCCGTGGTAGCCAGTATCGGAAGCGGCCTCATCGAGGCAGGCCTGCTAGCCCTGGTGAGATATATTGAGCATGCCGTGGTGACCCAAGGCGTTCTTAGCCAGTCGCAGCCGGAGGCTCAAGCCATGGCGAATCTCATGGCATATTTCAATGAAGGATTGTCTGAGAGTTCCTTTCGGACGTCGCTGATATTCAGCCTAATCAGTATGTGGATAAGGGTCATTCTGGGGGGCATTCTCAGCGCCTTGGGCGGTGCTTTCACGGCGATCCCCATGCGTAGAAGATGGAGGCCTGCGGCAGAGGCAGCGATCGACGACATCGACCCAGCCGGGCGAGGGAAGTAATGAGAGTCCAGTTGAATTTTCAAGCACGCTCTGACCTGAAATCTTTCTACTAATCAAAGGAGGAGAAGTTGGGAAGGACACAACGTTTCTTCAGTATCATCGCCCTGTTCATAGGCGCCATCCTGTTTGTCTTTCTCCTGTCCAGTACTAGCTGGAATCCCTACCTGGTCTGGCTCATAGCCTGGGGCATAACGACATTCATCCTATACGGCTTCGACAAGTTTCAGGCCAGGCGCCAGGGCTTGCGCGTGCCGGAGCTCACGCTGCACGGGCTGGCCCTGCTGGGAGGCGTTCTGGGAGGCTGGGCCGGCATGCTCGTTTTTTGGCACAAGGTGCGGCATATCAGCTTCTGGATGATCTTGATTCTCAGCACCCTGATTCACGCTGCCCTCGTCTACTTCTTGCTTTTGCGCTAGGAGGTCGCTGACTCATATGGCCCGCATGTACCCCAACCAACTCAGCCTGGAAACAGTAAGCGAGGCCGAGCGCCAGCTTTACGAAGCCTTCCGCGACGGGCTGGAGAATGACTACACCGTCTTCCACAGCGTCGCCTGGCAGTCGCTGGACGCGGAGGGACGTCCCGGCGATGGCGAGGCGGACTTTGTCATCGCCCATCCCCAGCGTGGCATCCTGGTGATGGAAGCCAAGGGCGGTATCATCCGCCATAACCCCAGCACCAGGCAGTGGATCAGTACCGATCGCTACGATCGACCCCACAGCATCAAAGATCCCTTTGCTCAGGCACGGGACAGCAAGTACACCTTGATGGATCAACTCAAGGTTATGCTGGATGGCCCGGAGCGGCGTATCAACATCGGCCATGCGGTTGCCTTTCCTGATGTCGTGGTCGGCGAGGCATTGCTCGGACCGGATAAACCACGCGAGATCATCCTGGACGAAACTGATCTATCCAATTTATCAAGTTGGGTAGGGCAGGCTCTGGCCTACTACCGTGGCAAAGAAGCTCAACGTAACACTGCTCCCGGCGAGGAAGCCGTCCAGGCCCTGATCGACCTCCTGGGCAAGGATTGGGAACTGCGCCCTGCTCTGTGGGGGGAGTTTGTCCAGGAGCAGGGACAGTTCATCCGCCTCACCCGGCAACAGTACCTCATCCTCGACCTGCTCAACCGCCAGCGCCGGGCGGCTATCTGTGGCTGTGCCGGGTCGGGCAAGACCATGCTGGCTGCCGAAAAGGCCGCCCGCCTGGCCCGCCAGGGATTCCACGTCCTGCTCACCTGCTTCAACAAGAACCTGGCCGCCGACCTGGCCAATCGCTTGAAACCATCTCCAGATCTGGACATCGTTCATTTCCACGAACTATGCTACCAGTTGGCCCAGCAGGCGCATGTGCTACCGGTCAAAGAAGACGACCAACACTTCTTCGATCAGGGATTGCCTGAAGCCCTGATGGAAGCCATCGACGCTCTGGACATCCATTACGACGCCATCGTCGTGGACGAAGGCCAGGATTTTCAAGATAACTGGTGGCTCCCGCTGCAAATGCTCCTGCGTGATCCCGACGACGGTATCCTGTACATCTTCTTCGACGACAATCAGCGTATCTACGTCCCCCACAGCGAATTTCCCATCCGGGGTTCGCCTTACCTGCTGACCGTGAACTGCCGCAACACGCAAAATATCCACCAGGTGGTTGTGCAATTCTACGCAGCCGAGACTCGCCCGACTGCTTTGGGGCCGCGTGGAAGGCAAGTCAAAGCGATCACTTATGGCGATGCCCAAGACTTGTGGCCCGCCCTGCGGAGCGTTCTGTGCCGGTTGACCCAGGAGGAGCGAATCCCGGCTGAGGAGATCGCGGTGCTCACCCCTCTGTTGCGCATCAAGGACGTTCTACTGAGTCACAGCCTGTCCGGCGAGCCCCAGTTGACGGATGCCCTGCCAGCGCAATCGGGCCAGGTCTATTGCACCACCATCCATAGCTTCAAAGGGCTGGAGCGTGCGGTGATCATCCTGGCCGGAATAGGCCAGCGATTGACTCAAGAGGACCATGATCTGAACTCACTGCTCTATGTCGGCTGCTCCCGAGCCCGCCATCATCTCATCGTGCTCATGCCTGAAAAGGCCAATCTCAGGGTGAAAAAAGTCTTCGCTGCCGGAGACGTATG
>JAHELX010000865.1 GCA_024643945.1 Anaerolineales bacterium | reverse complement strand
ATTGTCATTGGTGGCCCCCCTCTTCGGGCTCCAACTGTGGCCCCTGGTGGGTATCCAAAACCTGCCAACCCAGGGTCGCGATACGCTCGCGTAGGGCATCGGCGACGGCCCAGTCGCGGCGCGCACGGGCACATTCCCGCTTCTCCACCAGGCGCAGTACTTCTGATGGTGGTTCAGGAGCTACGGTTGTCTGCATCTGAGCCTGCACAGTTTGCACCTCCTGCCACACCTCAGGCGGTATGCCAGTTCCCGATTCCGGCATGTGGAAAGGCCCCAGTTGGGTGACAGCGAAGATTGCGCCCCGACTGAAACAGGGCTCTTGTCCTTCTCTCGACAGGGTGACACGCCCCGGCCCCATGACCCGGCACGTTCCATCCTCCAGATCCACCACCAACGCCGTGTACTCGTCAATGCCGACCACGGTCGCCTGAGAGGGCAACATAGCTACCAGTTGCTCGAAGCGGGCCTGTCCCATAAAGCAACGGCTGGTGTCCAACTCAGCACCCCCCTCGGCGTTATTCCAATGGGGGATGAAGACCAGCGAGAGTCCATAAGGTCCGAAAAAGTCCAGCCCCTGGCGCCAGTGCACGTCTTCTCCCACCTTATAGATCTCGTACACCGGTAAGGTGTGGGCACTGGCGGCCACGGTAGCCGCGCTGGCCAGGATGACCGCTGCTCCCATGCGATGCCGGGCAACCAGCCTGTACCAGGCCAGGCTATGCTGCAACTGGCGGACGGCATAGGTAGGGCTACCCGGCCCCATGAAAATGGCATTGGCCTGCAACAGCGGCGCGGTGATCTCCGCATCGTCCGGGCTGAAGGCGGTGCCTCGCTTGCGGGCAGGGATAACCGTAACCTGAGGGCGATAATTCTGCAAACGATGACGCAAAAAATCGGCCACCCGCCCGGCCACTTGGGCCGAGTTCAACTCGAAGCCAGCCGGCGTCTCCAGCACAGCCATCCGGATTGGGGGCGACAGGCGACGCATCAGCCAGTCGTAGATCTTGCGACCAGTGGCCGAAGTTTCACCAGAACCAAAGAGTACGACCAAGCCAGGTTGTTCACACATACTTCTTGCTTCCTTTGACGACTGATTCCTCCCTGGCCTGGGCGTAAGCGGCCAACACCCGCTCACGAGCCCAAGCGTGGTCGACAATGGGCGCCGGGTAATCCCGTCCGATGATACATCCCGCCTCGCTCTGTACCTCCAGGGGCATCCTCCACGGCTGATGGATAGACGTGCCGGGCACGCGGGCCAGTTCTGGCAGCCAACAGCGCACGTAAGCCCCCTGAGAATCGAACTTTTGGCCTTGCAAAACCGGGTTAAAGACACGAAAGTAGGGCGCAGCATCCGTACCGGTGCCTGCTGTCCACTGCCAGCCACCGTTGTTTGCAGCGGGGTCGCCATCTACCAGGTGCTGCATAAACCAGCGTTCCCCCCAACGCCAGTCGATAAGCAAATCCTTGACCAGGAATGAGGCAACGATCATGCGCGCCCGGTTGTGCATCCAGCCCGTTTGAGCCAGTTGGCGCATGGCAGCGTCTACCACGGGGTAACCGGTACGTCCGGCACACCAGGCGGCGAAGGCGGCTTCGTCGTTGTCCCAAGAGACTTCCCGCAGATCACCCCGGAAGCTCTCCCTACGCACGCCAGGGAAGTGATGCAGAATGTGCAGGTAAAATTCGCGCCAGATCAGTTCGTTGAGCCAGCTTTCGGCCCCCTTCCGGGCTTCGGGGTTGGGAGCCGATTCTATGGCCGCCAGCGCGGCGACTACCGCCTGCCGCGCCGAGAGCATGCCGAAGCGCAGATAAGGCGACAGCGCCGACGTGCCATCCAGGTCCAACCGGTCGCGTGTTTCCGCATAACGGTAAACAGGCGCATCTTCTCCGTCCGCGAACGCGATAAGGCGATGTTGGGCCTCTACATCGCCGGCTGGGAAAGGCACCGTAGATGGCAACGCTGGTTCTGTAGGAATTGGCCGACCAGGTAATCCTGGAGGCGTAGGTATGTGACGCGGAGCCACCGGAACCGAATTGGCTCCCGGCGACGGCAGAGATCTCCACGCCCGGCTAAACGGAGTGAAGACGATATAGGGCGTACCATCTGTTTTCAACACAGTCCCTGGAGGATGAACGCTTAGTCCGCTGACCCACCGTAAAGGCAATTCCTCGCCTATGCGGGCGTCGCGGCGCCGGGCGTATGGGGAGTAATCTTCTTCGGCAAAGATGACATCAGCGCCACTTTCCGCCAGCAGCGCGGCCAGTTCGTCCCGGGCATCGCCCCGGCGAACGACCAGGTAGCTGCCCCGGGCCTGCAGTTCGGAATCCAGGTGACGCAGTCCCTCGAGCAAAAAGGCCAGCCGCTTAGGGCCGGCATAGGGGGAAGACAGCAGGGATGGGTCAAGGATGAAGACCGGGACAACCTGCTTCGCGTGAGACAGGGCAGCGTCCAGGGCCTGGTTATCGGTTAAACGCAGATCACGGCGGATCCACCACATGGCTGTAGTCATTTCTCTGCCGTGCTTTCCTCACGTTGTGTTTCCGAGCGCCGGGCGAGATTGCGGATCAGGCCGGAAAAGATCAGTCCATGCATAGGGTAGAGCAGATACCAATAGAGGAAACCGAATAATCCTTTCGGGGCGAAAAAGGCCGTTTGCACCAACAGCGTTTCTTCTTTTGCCTGGGGTTGTGCCTCGAATTGAAGCCATGCATCGCCGGGTACTTTCATTTCAGCCCGCAATCGGAGCAATCGGTCCGGTTCCA
>JAHELX010000864.1 GCA_024643945.1 Anaerolineales bacterium | reverse complement strand
TCCGCTCCGCGGCGCGCTCCATGTTGACCAGGCTGGGAACGCCGACCTCAAAGTCACGGAAGTCGATGCAGGCCCGCAGGCCAGCCTCTTCCAGGCGCGGCAAGAGCCAGTTGCGCACCCATTCGCTGTCGCGGTGGCTGTAACTGATGAAGACGTCGTAGTCAAAGGTATTTTGGTGGCTTAAGCGGTCGGGTGATGCCATTTCCTTCCTCGTCTGGCTTTTCTCAACCAGGTCTTGCCCCCTCAATCGCCTGATGGGTTCAGCCAGGCCATCGCCTGGCGCAACTCGTCGGGATGGCCGACCAACATCAACACATCCCCCTGGCGTAACGTGGTGTTACCGTGGGGCACCAGTACTTCCCCCTCCCGGCGCAAGCCCAACACCAGCGCGTGGCCCGGCATGCGGATGCGCTGCAGAGGACGGCGGTCCAGGCGTGGGTTGTTGAGCGCGACCTCTCTGACCTCCACACCATCGGTGTGATCCGCCAGCATGTCAAAGGCAGCCGGAAAGTGCAGGGCACCTTCCAGGGCCAGGGCCGTCGCCAGTTGAGGTTGCACCACCCGTGTTCCCTGGCCGTTTATCTGGGCGGCGACGGTGGGGTCGCTCACCAGGATGACCCGATGCGGCACACCAAACACCTCGCAGGCCAGGCGACAGGCGGCCAGGTTGGTCTCGTCCTGTTCGCTGATGGCTACCAGCGCCGCGGCCGAAGCTGCTCCGGCTGCCTCCAAAACGGATGGATCGGCCGGATTGCCTTCGATTACGGGCAAGTTGCGCCGTCTCATCCGCTGAGCCCTCCTCCGGTTAAGCCCGATCAGAGTCACCGGCTCGCCTGCCTGGCGTAGCCGCTCGGCCAGTAAAGCAGCCAGCTCTCCCAGGCCGACCAGAATGACCCCTTCTCGGGCCACAATTGCCTGGGGCGGGAGCAGACGGTTGAAGAGCAGGGGCGAAAGGGTGCAGGTCACAATGGCAACCAGGATGACGCTGGCGTTCGTTGCCTGGTTAATGATCCCCAAATCCAGGGCGATGGCCGCTGCGGCGATAATGAGCGATAGCCGGGACGAGAGCAGCGCCCCGGCCGCCAACGTTTCGCGCCAGGAGAAGTTGAGGCGATACAGCAGAGTCGCCAGGAACTTGACGACGTAGGCCACGCCCAATAGCAGCGGAACCAGTAGCAGTGCCTGAGGAGAACTGAGCAAGGCCGGCAGGTCGAAGCGGACACCGACCATGATGAAAAAGATGGGGACGAAGAAGCCAAAACCCATGGCCTCCATCTTCATGTGCAATTCGGAGCCTTCTCGTCCAGCCAGGAGTGAGATAATCGCCCCGGCCAGGAAGGCCCCCAGGATGATCTCGGTCCCCAACCATTCCGCCAAGACGATAAAGGCCACCATCAAAGCGAAGGCGCCTCGCACCCGAATTTGTGCCGTGGCGTGCGAGAGTTCCTCGACCAGGCGTCTCAGGCGCGGGTCCCCCGCTGCTAATTGCCCCACCCGGGCTATGGTGGCGAAGGCGCCCAGCAGCAACAACACCAGCAACAACTCGAAGGTGAGGCCATGACTGATGACCGCGACGACGAGGCTGATGAGCAGCAAAGTGACAAAGTCGGCCACCAGCGCTGAGATCAGCAGTGACTGTCCATACCGGCTGCCTGTGAGGCTCCGCTCCTTGAGCACCGGCACCACGATCCCCAGGGAGGTGGTGCTGAGGATGAGCGCCATGATCAGCGGGTTTTGAATTAAGCCCACCCGAGTCAGCCCCAGGGCGACCACCAGGCCACCCGCCACGGTAAGAATGAAGACGGCGAGGCCCAAGATGAGGGGGTTGCTCAACCGTCCGCCGTTGGTCTGGTCCTTCAGGGCGAGGAGAGCTGAAAAATCTACTTCCAGGCCTGAGAGGAACATCAGGTAAGTAAAACCAAACGTCGCCAAAAAATCCAGCGCCGGGCTGGTCTCAATAAGGTTCAGTCCACTCTGCCCGACGATGATACCAGCCAGAATCTCGCCGACGACGATCGGCACGCGCAGCCGACGCAGCCGCGAGGCCAGCAGCGGCACAAAAGCTGCCAGAGCGGTGATCAATAGCAACGACAGGAAAGGAAACTCTTCATCCATTCAAATACTCAACTTTACCCTAACTACCCGTCTCTCATTCGTTCTCGATGATTGCGCCGGGAGCGACGTGCAGGCGATAAGTGGCCGATGCACCGGCCTGGCACAAGGCCTTTTCCAGCGGCGATATGTCGTCGTCAAGCCAAAGGGTGATGATGGTGCCGCCGTCGCCAGCGCCAGCCAGCTTGGCGCCCAATGCGCCCGCCTCCAGCGCAGCCGCGATCAGCCGCTCGTTCGATTCGCCGGAGCCGCCCAGGTCGCGCTGAATGGCGTGATTTTCGTTCATCAGTTCTCCCAGCAGCGGCCAGTCTTCGAGCAGGATCGCCTTCTTGCCCATGCGGGCGATCTCGGTGATGCGCCTGTATCCGGCGACGACCGCTGGCTCACCTTCCAGCCATCGTTCGCGGATCGGCTTGTGGACGGCGCCGGAGGAGTGCCGCATCCCGGTAAAGCCCAGCACAAGTGGCAACTGCTCTACATAGGGAGCCAGTGGCTCGACCGTGGCCAACAACTCGGCCTCTGCCTCGCGATAGAATTGTTTGCCCCGGAAGTCCATGTAATTGAGGCCGCCAAAGGTACACATATAGGCATCCTGATAGCCGCATACCACTTTAAGGTGATTCAACTCGATATAGCGCGCCATCTCGGCCAG
>JAHELX010000863.1 GCA_024643945.1 Anaerolineales bacterium | reverse complement strand
GAAGCCTGACGTTCGGAGCGCAACTCCCGGGCCCATTCCCCGCCGGTGCTCGTACCGGACTTCCACCCACCGCCGGCTCTCTGGACGGCGCTTCGGCGGGTACTATTCCCGTTCGCAGTCGCTTACTATTAGCTTGCTAGTGACTCTAGCACATCGTGGAGGATTTGTCAACCTAGATTTTCACCGATTCAGAAAGCGATGCCTAACCTCTCCAGCAGGATCACGACTAGTGGCGCGATGGCGATGGCCGGCAGCAAATTGCCCACCCGGATGCGCTTGAGGTCAAGCAGGATGAGGCCGATGCCCATGATTAGCACGCCCCCGGTGGCGCTCATCTCGACCACGGCCGGAGTCTCGGCGCTGACCCCGGCCAGGCTGGTCCCCAGCAGTTGCGCAGACAGACTCAGCCCCCCCTGGTAGATCAAAATGGTCAGCGTGGAAAAGAGGACACCCGGCCCCAGCGAAGCGCCGAAGGCCAGCGAAGCGAACCCGTCGAGCATGCTTTTGAGGGCCAGCGGCTGGTAATTCCCGGTCAGCCCGTCCAGGATAGAGCCGACCACGGTCAGCGGGCCAACGCAAAAGACCAGGCTGGCGGTGACGAAGGCGCGGGTGATGGAGCGTCCCTCGGCGGCGTCTTCGGCCCGGCCGAAGCGAGCCTCCAGCCAGCGGCCGGCCGCCTCCAGCCCATCCTCGATGCGCCACCACTCACCCAGCACGCCGCCCAGCAGCACGCTGCCCATCACGATCAGCAGATTTTTGCTCTGCAGAGCCATATCGATGCCCAGCACGATGACCATCAGGCCCAGGCCGCTCATCACCGTGTCGCGCAGCTTATCCGGCAGGCGGGCGCCCAGCAGCGAGCCAATCGTCCCTCCGATAAGTACTGCGACGATGTTGATCAATGTACCTGTCATAGGTTATATTCCCGGTGAAAGTCGGAGAGGTGCCTGGCCAGAAGCACGGCTATCGCCGCCAGGGTGAAAGCTATCACCGGCGGCGCTGGTCGCCAGAGCAGCAACGTGATCGGCGTGCCCAGCGCCAGGCCAACCAACACCGCCCGCGCTGTGTGGTGCAACATAGCACGCGTGACTAGCCAGAGGATGACGAAGACGACTGGCCCGAGAGGCAACAACCACAAGAAGATACCGCCCGCCGTCGCCAGCCCCATGCCCCCCCGGAAGCCGATATAGGCCGACCAGCAATGCCCGATCACGGCAGCCACCCCCGCAACCGGCAGCGCCCAGGGGTCGCCGGTCAGGGCCATCCCCAGTGACACGGCTGCCACGCCTTTGAACAGGTCTACCAGGGCGACGAGAACGGCTGCCACCAACCCCGCCTGGCGATAGGCGTTGGTCGTGCCGATATGGCCGCTACCTGCCCAGCGCACGTCAGGCGCGCCCCAAAGTCGCGTGACCACCACGCCAGTGGGAATGGCACCCACCAGATACCCCATGATGCCGGCCGTCAGTAACAGCACCCCGCTTCCTGACTCCCTACTCCTTACTCCTCCCCAAAGGGGACCTACAGGTTGCTCCCATCTCCGCTCAACACCACACTTTTAACCGTGCGGGTAGGATCTCAAACTCGATGCGGCGTGCCTGAGTGCACAGCACCTCACCGTCCACATGGCCAGGAAGGCCCCGTTCGGCCTCGATCAGCACGTGGCGCGCCTGGAGCATGGTCACCGGCTTTTTATCCACGTGAGTGCCTTTCATGGCGTGGGGCAACAGTTGTAAGATGCCCAGCCGTCCTAATTGATCGGCGACGCACACGTCGAGCAGACCGTCGTCGGGCTGGGCGTTCGGGGTAAGATAAAAGCCGCCGCCGGCTCGGGGGCCGTTGGCGACGGTGATGAGCGTCACTGCCTGATGAGGTAAAGGTTGGCCGTCCACGGTGATACGCATGGGATAGGGCCACTTGCTATTGGTTGCCAGGACGCGAAACACACCCCACAGGTACATGAGAAAGCCGCGCACCCGCTTGATCTTGCGCGTCTCCAGCGCCACGTCGGCGTCGAAGCCAATACCCACGCTGTTGTCGAAAATGCGGGGCTGCCCGTCAACCGTGGCACGGATCACGTCCACAGTACGCACCCGTCCCTCGACCAGCCGCCGGCAGGCTCCTTCCAGGTCAGCAGGAATGCCCACGGCGTGAGAGAAATCATTGCCAGAGCCGGTCGGGATGACTCCCAGCACCGCTTCATATCCCTCTTCGGCCGCGAGCAACAGACCGTTGGCCACTTCGCCGGTCGTGCCGTCGCCCCCCACGGCCACGACTCGCTCATACCCGGCGCTCGCCGCCTGCTGCGCGAGCTCGACGCCCTGACCGGGCGCCTCGGTGTAGATGAGATCGCAATCCACACCACAGCGGGCCAGGTGTGTTTGGACCTGGCCAAAGACTTTGCCGGCGTGCCCCTTGCCGGCCGTGGTATTAACGATGAGTTTGGTGCGCACGATGTCCCCTTCTCTCCTTAGCTGAGGATAGCTGGGCACAAGTGTAGCACATCGTCTGAGCAAAGTCAATAAATCGGAAATCTCAGGTGAACATAAAAGGCTGATAGTTGACGCTTCTTGACGATTCGTGTTAAAATAGTGAAAAGTCAAGGCGATGCGAATAGCAGTCGCTGGGACGGCGCGCGAGTTTTTTTACAGAAAAAGAGGGGAGCATGAACTGCCCAACTTGTGGCCAGGTGGTGCCGGTGGGCACCCGTTTCTGCGCCCATTGTGGGACCGAAGTGACCGCTGAGGGAGGCCGCGCCGTGGCGCC
>JAHELX010000862.1 GCA_024643945.1 Anaerolineales bacterium | reverse complement strand
CAGGTTGGCCGCTTTGGGAATGCGGATCCCCAGCGCGTCCTCCACGGCACGGATGGAGGCGAAGGAATGGACGGTGGTGCATACGCCGCAGGCCCGCTGGGTGAAGGCCCAGGCCTCGCGTGGGTCACGCCCGCGCAGGATGATTTCAATCCCGCGCACCATCGTGCCCGAGGAGTAGGCCTGGGTGATGACGTTGTTAGCATCCGCCTCAGCTTCGATGCGCAGGTGGCCTTCGATGCGGGTAATCGGGTCGACGACAAGCCTTTGGGCCATAGTATTCTCCTTCTACCTACTGGTTGCGCAGCCAGGCCAAGGCTTCGGCCTCGGTCTCAAAGTAACGCACTTCGTGCGTATAGTAGCTTTCTGGAATCTCGAGGATGGCTGGATCCAATTCGGCCCCAAAGATGGCCGTAGGGGGCATCATCGGCCGGAATTGTTTCATGTGCCTGGCGCACTCCTCACCTGATATCCCGGTCAAGTCTACTAGCAACTTGCCACGGTAATCGTGGAGGAAGCTGGCCAGCGCCTTCACGTCTTCAGGGCTGAAGGACCCGGTATGCCGGCAGCGCATAATTCCTTTTTCGACAGGTGTAATGGTAAACGATGCCATCGTGGAAGCCTCCTAATCTACCAGGGCGTCGGCGACCATCTGCGACAGGCCGGCCACCTTGATATCCTGGTTGAAGTGCTGCATACCGTCAAGGAACTGCAGGCGACAGTTGGAGCAACTCATGACCACAGTCTGGGCGCCGACTTTCTTGATCTGATCAAGTTTCAACTGAAACACCGCGTAGCGCAGCGGGTCGGCATCCTTGATGGCGATGACGCCCCCCCCGCCACCGCAGCAAATGGCTTCCTCGCGGTTGGGTGTCATCTCCTTGAAGGAGTTGGGTGCCAGGATCTTGAGGATTTCCCGCGGTTCCTGGATATGTCCGCCCCGACGCTGAATCTTGCAGGCATCGTGGAAGGTAAGGGTGCCGTTATCGTACGCGCCCGCTTTCACTTTGATGCGCCCGCTGCCGACGTACTCGCCCAGCAGGCCCACGATGTGGGTGATTTCCAGGTCTTCGGGTACATCCGTCAAATTGTGAGCTGTCCAGCGCAGGGCATCGTAGGCATGGCCGCATTCGGTGACCACAATGCGCTTGACACCCAGATCCTGCGCGGCGTCCAACACCCGGCGCAGGAAGAGTATGGTGTGTGCCTGGCTGCCTTCGTAAAAGCCGAAGTTGACCACTTCGCGGCCCTTGCGGCTCAGTGTCCAGTTTTCGCCGGCTCTGTTTAGGATCTCAGCGATGGCGGCGATATTCTGGGGGAACTTCATAATCTCGATGGAGGAAAATACCACCAAGGTGTCTGCGCCCTGTTTGTCAACAGGGACGTCCACCTCCCACTCGTCGGCAACCCACTCCAGGCGGTCCTCGAAAACATCGTCGGTGACGCCCAACGGGCTGCCTTCCTCCACTTGCTTCTGCACCGCGTCCATCAGGTCGGCGGGGACGACGCCAGCGGCGGCCAGCCCGGCCCGTACCTCGTGGATCAGCGGGCCCAGATCGATTCCCATAGGGCATACCATCGAGCATTTATTGCACACGGTGCAGGCGTGGTACACGATGGTACTCCAGTTGAGCAGGTCTTCGTCGCTGACAGGCTTGTCAATGCCCAGGGCGGTTTTTAGTTTGCCGACCAGGGTGAAACGCTGTTCATAAGCCCGGCGCAAGAGTTCCACTTTCCAGACCGGAGCGTACTCAGGGATGCCGGTGGCCTGGTAGAAGTGGCAGGCTTCGGCGCACATCCCGCAGCGGGTGCAGGCCTCCAGTTGGGAGGCCACCCAGCCGCCGGTCTCCTGGATAAAGGTGTTCATTGCCAGTTGAGTCTGCATCGTCTGCCTCCTCTCTACGGCGATACCGCTCGTTTGCCGAACTGTGCCCCGTGAATAGCGCGCGAGAAGAAATAGAACATAAAGTGAGAGATACGGCTAAACGGAATCCAGATGAGCAGCACGTCCACTGCCAACATGTGCAGGCTGAACAGGACCTCGTAACGGAAGAAC
The DNA here is from genome assembly GCA_024643945.1 of Anaerolineales bacterium. The sequence goes on along the minus strand of JAHELX010000862.1, from coordinate 715 downwards.
ATGTGATGGGTCATCATGTAGCCGGTCACCATAGGCAGGAAGACGAGCGACCAATTGAGCCATTCGGCGGGTCCGGTGAGCAGTTTAAGCACCGGATGCACCAGCCGGTTGATCAACAATGCAATCATGGCCAGGATGGACGTGGCCGCCAGCCAGTCTACGATAGGCAGAGAAAGGGTGGGCCAACCAAAGCCCAGCAGGCTCTTCCACACCAACATATGCGCCGTGCCCAGGAATATCACCACGAATAGGCCCAGGTGGAACAGCCCACCCGCCAGGTAGATCACCGGGTTGCGACTGAACGTGCGCTTTACCCAGGGAATGAAAGGCCAGATGATAATCCCCTTCAGGAAAGATTTGGCCAGACCGCCCACTTTGCTGCCCCTGGATGGTACCCGGTCCCGCTTCCAGCCCAACAGCAGCACCTGTAGCAAGCGGTAGAGCATGCCGGCAATGAAGATCAGCAGCGCGGCGTAGAAGAATGGGCCTCGGGCGAATTCAAGGACGTTATTCCAGTTCATGGTCTACTCCTCTCTATCTCCCTCCGGGCTGTGTGCGGCCCGCTTCTTCTGGGCCTGATTGCCAGCAGCGGCAGCCACGCCCACGGCAGCGCCCGCGACGGCGGCTACGCCTGCCGCCGTGATGGCCGGCCGGCCGATAGGCGCCGATTGCCCCTGGTAGAACCCACCGCCATCCCAGAAGTTGGGCTGCGAGC
>JAHELX010000861.1 GCA_024643945.1 Anaerolineales bacterium | reverse complement strand
CCTGTGGATGGCGGCGGACCGCGCCCACTGGCAAGCGCCTGCCAACCACCTTGCGGCCAGCCATCGCCGGATGGATCGTTGCACGCCCGGGCGCAACTCATCCTCGATCAGAAGAAGCATTACCGCCTCGTCGTCGTCCGTGCGGATTCAGAGGCCAGCGGCACCTTCGATCCGGCCTTTGAACAGGTCGAGGGCGTACGCTGGACAAGCGACGGCCGGCGCGTGCTCCTAAACTCGTACACAGGTGGGGCTTATACGTTGTGGGCAGTTGACCCTGCCAGCGGAGACCCGGAGCTTGTGGCCGAGAAGATTATCTTCCTGGGTACCCTGGCCGAGTTGCGTCGGCGCAGCACCGAGGTCGGTCTGAGCCAGGTGGGCCTGTGCACATTGCCGCCGCCCGGCGCTCCGTCCACGTGGACTGCCCACGACTTGCCGGACCTCGGCCTGCGCCTGCGGGCCCCGGCCGGGTGGCGCTTCGAAACGCGCAGGAACGGCGAGGCACAGACGGTCACCCTGGCTAATTTTGACTTTGAAGGCAGATTTGGCAGCGCGTCATTGAGGAACGATCAACTTGAGATCACCTTTGAATTGGTGCCGTCTCCACCACCGCCCCCTGATTTTACAGCCTGGCTGGCGCAAGTTGAAGCGATGGCGCAAAACCAGATGACGGCCGAGAAGATGACGCTGGCCGGTCGTCCGGCGGCCCGGGTCCGCGCCATCGTCTCGCCTGTCAGTGAGCGAGTGCGCGTACCCCTAACCGAAGGAGAGTTATGGATCACCCGCCGCCCCCTCTCTTCGACTCAGGCGGCCGTCTTCCAACAGATCCTGGACTCGCTGGAGTTTGTCAGCTCAAAGAACAACATGTTAGATTAACTGAAATTGCACCATAAGGGTGGTCGAGATTTAACATAAAAGGGATACCTCTGGTAGGATTGGGAAAAGATAACCCAATCTAGCCCAACCGACCTGGAGGTATCCCGATGATAAGTAAAGCAGAAAAACGGCGGCAACACAAGGTGCAACGGCAGGCGAAGCGAGAGAAACAGTGCGCCCGGAAGCGCGCCCAAGATCGTCAGAAGCGCAGGCAGAAGAGGTACCATCCCTACCGGTATTTGAGTCGCAATCAAAAAGAAGTGGCCCAACGCCTGCTGGATGGGGAAGTGACGATGATCAGCAGCGCCTCTTGGGCCTTCTTTGAGCAGTTTCTGGTCTTTCTGCACGAAGTGGGCTTCTTCGAGGTCATCGGGGTGGAAGGGAAGCAATTCTACCGCCAGATGATCGAAGTCCGCCTGCTGGTGATGACGTATAGCGCCAAGGTATTGCTGGGCATTGCCAGTATCAACCAGGTGCCGGGGCGGCTGTTTCGAGACACAGCCTTGCTGCTGTTGATTGGTTATACGACCGAGCAGTTGGCGTCGGGGTTTTGCAGCCGGGGGTATGCGGATAAGCAAAAGCCGATGCACAAGAATACCTTGGCCGATGCCGTCGAGAAGCTGAGCGCCGAGGAAGTGGCTCACATCTTGAACGAGGCGGTTAAGCGGCTGGCGGAGCGGGGTGTTTTCCGGTCGAGCCAGGGCCATTTTGCCCTGGACAGCACGGACCTGGAAACGACCGAGCATTATCGTGGGGCAGGTAAAAAGAAGGTGACTGTGCGTAAGCGGCTGCCCGACGGCAAGTATGTCGAAATCGAAGAGTATATCTACGGTTTCAAATTGGTGGTCTTGTACGAGGTTCATTTGCGTCTGATCGTGGCGGCTAAGGTGGCGCCCATCAACCAGCACGACACCAATTTCACCCGCCATTTGCTCCAGCAAGCGATCGATAACGTCGGGGCAGGGGTGATTCAGGTCCTGCTGATGGATATGGGCTTCTTGGATGGCGAAATGTTGTGGCGCATCAAACATACATACCACATCGACTTCGTGGTGCCCAGCAAGGATAATATGCAGGTCACCCGTGAGGCCCGCTCTTTTCGGAAGAGGAAAGCCGATGGCGAATACCTCTTCCGGGATGAACGGCCTGGGAAGGGACCGAAACAGAAGGGGCACGTCTGCCTGTTCGGGGTCAAAGAGGTAACGGCCTATGACCAGTATGGGGATGCTGAACACCAGAAACGCTTGAACCGCAAGGATTTCCAGCCCAATCCCATCAATGTCATCGTCGTTGAAGCCTGGGATGACAAAACCTATCGCTCGGGCGAGGAAAAGGTCTTCTTGACCAGCTTGCCCATTGATAAGCCGCTGGCAGTGTTGGATTTCTATGACCTGCGCAGCTTGATCGAGAATTGTGCCTTCCGGGAACTCAAGCAAGGTTGGTGCTTGGCTAAGTTCCCCAAGCGTACTGAAGATGCGGTTCGTGGCCATATCTTCTTGACCTCGGTCATATTCACCCTGACCAACGCTTATCGGACTGATATCGGTCAGTCTTTGGCTCAATGTGGCATTCGCCGCCAACGTCTGGCCTGGGAGGAAGCTAACAAGGTGTTGGTCGTGACTGGCGATTGCTATGCCATCTTCGACCTGGAAGAACTGGTGATCATTTTGGGCTGCGAACCCGAAATCTGTTGGCGAGTTGACCCGCCTGATGTCAGAAAACGTTACGGCCTCCCGGACTCGCTAGGAGATTGAACCTTATGGTGCAATTTCAGTCAAGAAGTCCTACGGAGCGATCATCCCTTGACTGACCCCGCCAGAATGCCCCGCACAAAGAAGCGTTGCATACTGAAGAAGACCAGCATAGGCAACACGATGGAAAGAAAGGCAGCAGCC
>JAHELX010000170.1 GCA_024643945.1 Anaerolineales bacterium | reverse complement strand
GTGCCAACGGTACCGTGGCCGGGATGCGGCGCTCCACCAGGCGTAGTTCCAACAGACGGGGCAAATAGTGGCTCAGGGAAGAGGGGGTGATGGCCGTCGCGGCGGCGATCTCCTCCCGTGTGTGCCGGCCAGCAGCCAGCGCTTTGAGTATCGCCTCAAAGTTGGTCGTCTCCCGCTGGGTCAGGTCGCTGACCAGCACCAGCGGCTCCGTGCGGAACCAGCCGGTGCGCTGCAAGAACAGGCGCTCGACGTTGGCCATGATCGTCTCCCGGTCGTCCCAGCGTTCCAGATAGGCCGGGACGCCGCCCAACATGGCATACACTGCCAGGCGCTTGTGGACGTCGTAGCCGGGCAGGAACTCGCGGATCGCGCCGAAGGTAAGCGGCGCCAGGGGGAACTGGGCAGTGAGCCGTCCGTAGAGAGGAGCCTGATAGCTCATCAGCTCGACCATCATGCCGATGTGCGAACCGGCCAGGAAGAGCAGCAGGTTGCTCTCCTTGAAGCGGTGGTCCCATGCGGCCTGGATGTGGGAGGCCAGACCGGGGTCCTGCTGGGCAGCGTAGGGCAATTCGTCCAGGATGATAATGGCGCGCCGGTTGCCGACGGCCTGCGCCAGCATGCGGAAGACCTCTTCCCAGCCGCGCGGGCGCAGGTCGATGCTCATCTCCGGCTCCTCTTGGTGCTCCCAGGCCCAAATGGCGCGCGCCAGGTCGGCCATCAACAGCTCTTTCGGGTCCCGCTTAGCCACCCAGTAGAGGGTGGGCAAACCGGTCCGGGCTGCCCATCTCGTCAGCAAGGTGGTTTTCCCGATACGGCGGCGTCCGAAGACGAGGACCAACTGCGCGCCCGGCCGGGCCAGCAGGTCGTCCAGCTCGGCCAGCTCTTGTTCTCGATCCACGAAGCGGGGCATGGTCGCCTCCTGAATGCGAAGCAAACGATGATAGTCTGTTTCGCATTATAGTACAAGCTTGATTAGAAGGCAAGTGGCAAGGGTTTTTGTAAACCCTTAGAGTCTTAATTCCCCTCTTGACACGATGCAATATGTATGTTACACTATGCAATGTATATTTAACATTATGGCCTATATACATTGCATAGAGGCTCCAGCGGAGGTAATACGGATGTGAATCACCAATACAGAGTCAAATTGGCTCGAATTGAAAATGACCTTACCCAGGCTCAACTTGCCGAAAAGGTGGGAGTCACCCGGCAAACGATTGGCCTCATCGAAAAGGGGCACTACAACCCCTCTTTGAAGCTTTGCCTGGCCATCGCTCGAGCTCTCAACAAGACACTGGACGAGTTATTTTGGACTGAGGAGGATGATCATGATCAGGGATGAAAGAATCAACGGAGTCAGAAGACGGATTGCAGCTCGCGGTTTTGGGATATGGTATATCTTGCTGCTCATGGCACTGCTTTACAGGCAATTCTATTTAGGCCAACCTGTGAGCGAATACTGGGACATCGCCTTGATCTTCTTCATCGGCACGTTGTACGTGGCCATCGCCGGTTTTGCCCGGGGTGCCGTCTATGAAATCGCTGTGATTAGATTTGGCAAATGGGGTGTCCCCATGATCTTGATTACGATCGTGGCAGTGAGTTACTATCAGGGACAGATACACTCCGTCGTCGACCTGGTAGTGGTTGTGCTATCAGCTTTGGTTGGCCTGTCGGTGTTCGGTCTCGTTTCCTACTACCTGTACCGCAGGTGGGAAAAGCACAACCTCTTAGATAATTAATAGCGGAGCATCTCCATATCTTGCCGTCGGCAATACGGCGAGAAACAAGCGTCAGAGAACGACGCCTAAATTCAGATGTTCTTCAAAGGGATCGAAGTCCCGGTCACTGTACAGCAGCGAAAAACCATTTTCGATGACAAAAGTAGCGATCAAACAGTCCACTGTTTTGCGCACGGTGATACCGCGACGGCGTAGCAAGCGATAGTTCTCGGCGCTCTTGAGGGCAATCTCTACGCCTCCCATGGTAAAAACCGGAAATCGCAGCAAGGCGTCCCGGGCTTTTTCGAAGTCCTTTTGGTCCCGGAAACCTTGCAGGACTTCTACCAGGATGATGTCACCCAAGCCGATCTCCCGCTGCCCCAGTGCAGTGTCTAACAGGTCCGTCTGAGGCGTGATTTCGCCGTTGAAATAGTCGATCCAGACCGACGAATCAACAATCCACACTCGCGGACCGCCCCTGTCTCATCTCGTCGAGGTCACCTTCCCAATGCAACTTACCCCGTAGGGATCGTACCTGTTCCTGGGATTTTAGGCGAACCAGGGTGCGAAGGGCCTCTTCGATCACCGCCTTTTTGGTTTTAAGACCGGTTTGTTTCATCGCCTGGGCCATTAGTTCGTCGTCAACGACGACGTTCGTTCGCATGCTGAACCTCCTGTGCTGGCAATTTGTGATGTGTATATTATAGCACCTTTATGTGTATAGCTCAAGCGTATTTCCTTTGGTGATTACCCGCATCTCCCGCTTTGTGTCAAATAATCAACGCAAAGACGCAAAGGCGCAAAGACAGAAAAAAAACAGCTCTTCGCGAAATAGTGACGAGTTATTTTGGACTGAGGAGGATAATTATGATGAGGGATGTAACGGGTTCATGTCGTGAGACACTACACTCTTGTTGACACCCCAATCATGGCTATAGTATACTATCCTCACAAATTGATTACCAATCAAGGAGGGTTGGACATGGTTGAGATAGCAGAACTCACCGCGCAGGACACCCTCAAGCTGCCGCATGAAGTCGCTGCCCGGTTTCGTCCCTCAGACCGTTTCGTCGTCTGGGTGGAAGGGGACACGCTGCACCTCAAACGTATCACATCGCCTCCCGTGACGAGTATCGTGGGCCAGGCAGAAGAAGAGGAACCAATGTCCCTGGACGAGATCAACGAAATCGTCCATCAGGTCCGACGCCAGCGACGAACGGAGTGATTCGTGCGCATTGTGATCGACACCAACATCTGGGTTTCGGGCCTGTTATGGCGGGGGATGCCCTGGAATTTGTTGCGACTGGCCGAGACGGGTGAAGTGGAGTTATGCGTAGCCCCCGCGATGCTAGTTGAACTGGCCGAAGTGCTGGACTACGAACGGCTCCAACCCCGCCTGGAGCAACTCGGTCTGACCCCAACGGAATTGCTCGCCTATGCTATCAGCCTCGCTTCCATCTTTGAGGTGCCGGAAGGAGATCCTATCGTGACCGACGACCCAGATGACGACGTTTTCTTGCATTGTGCCGTCGTTGCCGGGGCGGCTTACCTCGTATCCGGCGACCATCACCTCCTGGATTTGGGCGAATACGCCAACATCTCTATTCTCACGGTTCGTGAATTTTTCGCCCAAGCGTTCCCTGATTTGGCAGGCCCATAAACGCCCCCAAACGGCGATTGAAGGCCAGGGAAAAGAGCCGGTGCTGGTTCAGAATCCTCAAAGCAGGACACACCAGCGGAGTATAAGAACAACGGATTGGCAGGATGTAACGGATTCGCCAATGACTGGGCAAAAATCCGTTACTTCCTGCCAATCTGTGTTCTGGCATGACAGCGAATCGCAATAGCACACATGGGCAAGCACACAATTCTGGGACTATGTGACAATTCGCATCCCCATATCTTGCCGTCGGCAATACGGCGAGAAACAAGCGTCAGAGAACGACGCCTAATTTCAGATGTTCTTCAAAGGGATCGAAGTCCCGGTCACTGTACAGCAGCGAAAAACCATTTTCGATGACAGGGGTAGGGCCTTAATTCCCCCTTGACACGATGCAATATGTATGTTACACTATGCAATGTATATTTAACATTATGGCCTATATACATTGCATAGAGGCTCCAGCGGAGGTAATACGGATGTGAATCACCAATACAGAGTCAAATTGGCTCGAATTGAAAATGACCTTACCCAGGCTCAACTTGCCGAAAAGGTGGGAGTCACCCGGCAAACGATTGGCCTCATCGAAAAGGGGCACTACAACCCCTCTTTGAAGCTTTGCCTGGCCATCGCTCGAGCTCTCAACAAGACACTGGACGAGTTATTTTGGACTGAGGAGGATGATCATGATCAGGGATGAAAGAATCAACGGAGTCAGAAGACGGATTGCAGCTCGCGGTTTTGGGATATGGTATATCTTGCTGCTCATGGCACTGCTTTACAGGCAATTCTATTTAGGCCAACCTGTGAGCGAATACTGGGACATCGCCTTGATCTTCTTCATCGGCACGTTGTACGTGGCCATCGCCGGTTTTGCCCGGGGTGCCGTCTATGAAATCGCTGTGATTAGATTTGGCAAATGGGGTGTCCCCATGATCTTGATTACGATCGTGGCAGTGAGTTACTATCAGGGACAGATACACTCCGTCGTCGACCTGGTAGTGGTTGTGCTATCAGCTTTGGTTGGCCTGTCGGTGTTCGGTCTCGTTTCCTACTACCTGTACCGCAGGTGGGAAAAGCACAACCTCTTGGATAATTAGCTTGACACCGGCGATTTTTGAATTGGACGTAACTACTCAGCTCGAGAGGAACCAATATCCTTGGACGAGATCAACGCACCGGTGTAGCATAAGAACAACGGATGCGCAGGATGTAACGGATTATACAACACGTCGCCTAGCGCAACAAAGTAGCCCTCCGAAGCCCCTATGTCCCCGTCTGGTTCATCGTCAGCTGCGTGTCCTGAGATGGGGTGTGGGTGCAGCTGGAACTGGCTGGCTATGACAACAGTCATATGCCCATTGCTCAAATCCTGCGTGGACAACTCCTCGGATGGCCTCCTAAAACCCTCCAGGAGCTTGTCCCAAATGTGTAACTTCCCTGAAAAATCCTTGAGAATATCCCTCACATGTGATATAATAGCTTCGAGCAACGACTGGGAAATGACAGCTCAAGCACCTTAAATACACTATGTGAAGCTGCCCGCGAGCAGGCTTTTTTTTAGTTTCTTTACCCTTCAACTTAATGCTGGTTCTGCAACGCGGCACTAATATGCGAGCCGGAAATGCTCATTCTCCTGCTCTCACTTCCAGCCCGCCCGGCAAGGATACATGTGTTGAAATAATTTAATCCTTGCTAATCTCTCAATTCCTTCCCCTCCTCCCACAGCATCCTGAGAGGCGAGAACATTATTCCGCCCTCCATACCCATTTTCAAGCACGTTCCGCATAGCTGCATCTACGACAACCGAACCAACAAGCTACAGACTGATCTTGTTCACTAAATAATGCTGCGCAAGGCGTAGGCCGGTGATTCAATACAAGGCGCTCTGCAGCGCCTCCCGTAACTGACCAGTCACCAAGCGGGGGATAGGGGGACCGGAGTCAATGGTGACGGAGGGGGGATCAATCCCGAGTTCGTCGGCCCCAGTCCAGCCCGACTGGCTCCTGACGTTTGAGCTTCTCGAGGCCGGCCAGTATGAGCAGGTAGCCGACCTCCTTGGCCAGGCACAAGCCGCCACTGAGCACAAAGGCATCCCAAGTCTGGCCCAGATCCTGGCTGCGGCCCGCCGCATCTGCCTGGCTTGCCGCCAATGCCAGGTTGAGGCGGAGCGGTATCAGCTAGCCTATCGAGAGGTCGATCAGCGGGAGCACGAGTTAAGACAACAACTCCGCGCCATCCTCGATCTGGTTCGCGAAAATCAGACACTCGAAGCTCGCGAGGCGTGGCAAGGGCTACCCCCCACTTCCCCTGCGACAGAGATGAATTGGCTGGAGCACGACATCCCAGGTGCCCCGGAGCGCCCCAGCCTGTGGCAGCGCGTCCAAAGCCTGCTGCGACGGGAGTCAGGCCTCCAGCCGGCTGAAGGTGTCGTATCCCTGGTTTCAGTTGGATCATCATCTCCATCCTCCGTCCCGCAAGCCAGGCGCGCTATTTCCCCCAGATCTGTATCTGAGCGTGAGGTCTCCCATCTTGAGAAGGAAAAGCAGGGACGGCAAGCATTACCTTCCCTAGTTGTCTATTGCCTGGGACCATTCCGGGTGTATCAAGACGACCAGCCCGTTGAAGACTGGCCGAGCAGCAAAGGCAAGGCAATCTTCAAGTACCTGGTCACCCACCGCGGGCGCCCTGTCGCCAAAGAAGTTCTCATGGAAACTTTCTGGCCTGGGGCGCATCCTGACGCCGCCCGAAACAACCTCAACGTGGCCATTTACGGGCTGCGCCAGGCTCTGCGCCAGTCCCATCCGTCTATTTCCCACGTCTTGTTTGAGGACGATTGTTATCTGCTCAACCCCGACCTGCAAATTTGGGTGGATTGTGAAGCCTTTGCGGAACACCTGGCAGCCGGGCGGCGTCGGGAGCAACGCAGAGATCTGACGGCGGCGATCCGGGAATATCGCGCGGCCGAGACCCTGTATCAGGGAGAGTTTCTGGAAGAGGATCGCTATGAAGACTGGATTGGCCCTCTAAGGCAGCGTTTGCAGGATGACTATCTCAGCCTGCTAGATCGCTTGAGTCGTTATTATCTTGGCCAGGGGGACTACGTTGCCTGCGCGACGGTGTGCGGCAAGATGCTCGCCACGGACGCCTGCCGCGAGGAGGCGCATCGCCAGTTGATGCACTGCTACAGCCGGCAGGGACAGCATTACCTGGCCCTGCGTCAGTATCATTTGTGTGTGGAGACATTAGCAGGGGAGCTCGACATTGACCCAAGCCAACTGACCGTGGAGCTGTACGAGAAAATTCGACGGGGAGGCCCAATCTAGAAAACTCTATCCCAATTCCCAAGTTAATGAGTGCATCGACTGTCACTTAACGCAAAACCAGCAGGCATTAAGCGCGAAAAAAGCACTCCTTAAGTGCAGGCTGCTAAGATGTGGCTACGCTAGCAGATGAGAAGGGCCCCTCACCTAGCCACACGCGAGTGACTCATGGGGAGTCAGCCGTAATCTAACGAGAATCACATAAGGAGGTATCAGCCATGCCTAATGGTACACCATTTGAGGAGTGTGCGGTTGAGATCGCCCCAATGACGGGAGATCTCAGGCTTAAATTGTCCGCGCTATTCTATGAGGACGAGGAGGCCGCTGTGCCTGCGCCTAACATCGTCTACGCGGATGAGACTTACTACGTAAGGGTCGCTTGGTGGTTCGAAGGCGCTGTGGCTTTTGCGCGCCATTTCTGCGGCACGTGGCATGTGAAGATCGACCTTGAGTCTATCGGCACCGCACCCGAGTATACGTCCAACCTGGTAAAGATCGACATGGATCCCTGCAATATGGGAGAAGTGAACAATCCATATACTTACACCTTTAGACTCTCACCAGGAGACGTCAAACCGCATGAGGGCGGCACCGTGTACATCGTGGCCGTGACCCTCTCCACCACCGACGTGTGCGGTGACCCGGGCCATATCTGGGGCTACTGCAAGGGAGCCAGTGTTATGTTCGTCCCGGGTAAACCCCACGACTAGGCATGATGCCGTTGACGCCGTACCCTATTCCGGTTAGTGGCCCTGGCGGTGCGCTGTCCATGCTGCCAGGGCCAGCCGGTCACGTCTGCCTATCGCATATCGTCTGCGGCTTTCTGAGTGCGCATCTTGGTCCCGGTCCCGCAGGTGCAACGAAAGACCCAATGGTGAGCACAGTCACATACATGTAGGAAGAGCCAATGAAAACGAGCCAACAAGCATACGACGATTTGACAGCGGTCAGGGGGATAGGGCAAGCCCGCCAGCAGTGGCTGAGGGAATCGTTCAACGTCCGGGCCTATGCGGATTTGGCGGCTCTCTCGGTTGATCAAATCGGGGCCCGGCTCAAGGCTGACGGGCAAATCGCATCCCGGAACGCGATTGCGGCGTGGCTCCTCAAGGCCCAAGAGCTTGCCGCCAAGGCCGATGGATCATCGCAGCGCACATCGCGGCGCAATGTGCACTCAGCCGATGAGACAGCCGACAAGAAAAACAACCCGGCCACCGGGGACGGTGATTGGAAGCCAGTCGACACGTTTATAGTGGATTTTCAGGTCCGCAAGGTGAAAGGCAAGCCAGAACAATTCCGGACCAAGGTGCACCACATGCAAGAAACCGGTGATGAGGAAAACTGGCCTGGCATCCTTGGCATTGAAGAAAGCCAGCAGCTTTGGCAGTGGATTCTGGAGCACGCGGGCGAAAAGGTGCAACAGGAGTCGGGAAAAAGCGGGCCAGTCCGGGCGGGGCTTGCTGAAGCACCTCCAACCGAGCGAGTGCCTGCGCAGGTGAAGATCACCCAGGTTCGTGTATTCCAACCATCCCGGGCCGAGACTTCTCTGGGTATCGTTGAGGCCGGCAAGCAGTTCCCTGGCTCGCTCAAAGGTGATGAACCCTTCGCGTTGGAGGTGGCCTTCGAACTCGTCGGGGAGGGCGCGGCTGAGGTCGCCAAAAGCGCGATTGGGTACGAGGTCCGATCCTACGCATACAGGCAATCCACGCAAGCACCCACTGTGCAGCTAGGTGACGCCAAGATTGATGCCCTGGTGGAGGGTAAACTTGAGTATGCGACCAGGCTGCCTGCGGCCACCTTGCAAGCAGGGGAGTATCGCTTGTGGGTCGCCGTGACCCTACCCTCTGCATCCGTGCTTCCAGACTTCCTTGACGCGCCGCTGCTCCGCGTGGCGTAGGTTCCTTCCTCTGATGGTGATGCTTCGCCATGTGGATTCTTCTCTTGTAAAAATGATTGAAGCCGAGGATTTGGACTGCTTGAATTATGTCTTCGATATCACAACCCGTGCTTGAGCCACCAGCGGGCCAAAAAATCACCGTGACCCCCAACCTGGGCCCTACTGAGCGCCAGATCGCCGAGGCCTGGAACCGCCTGGGGGGGTTGCTGGCATACGAGGCGCAGCGACTGGCAATTGACCCTGGTGTCGCCGTAGCCGTCTGGACGGTTGAATCGGGCGGGCAGGCCTTTGGCCCCGATCGGCGCATGACGATCCGCTTTGAAAACCACGTCTTCTTCGACAAGTGGGGCAAGGACCACCCCGACGTTTTCTACCGGCACTTTGCCTTCAACCCCAACCAGCGCTGGGACAAGCACCAATGGCGGCCTGCGCCGGATCAACCCTGGCGCGACGTGCACGCCGGGAGACAAAACAGCGAGTGGGTGGTCTTCGAGTTTGCCTGCACGCTGGATGGCGCTGCCGCCCGGCTGTCCATCAGCATGGGCGCCCCCCAGATTATGGGGTTCAACTATCAAGTCGTCGGCTATGGCTCGGTCCAGCACATGTTCAAGGCCTTTGCCGCCAGCGAACGCGCGCAGGTGGCTGGCTTTTTCAAGTTTGTGTCCAATAAGGGGGCGGTTCCCATGCTGCAAAGCTCCGACTTCGAAAAATTTGCGAAGTTGTACAATGGCGCCAGCCGGGCTGCGATCTACGAAGGCCGGCTTCTGCAGGCCTACCAGGCCTACCGCTGGCTAAGAACCGCCTCGGATGGCGCGCCCCCTGAGGTCCCCGGTGACGAGGTGCCTGCCCCGTCGTTTATGGAACTCATCTCAAGATTGGTGAACCTGCTCCGCCGAAGGTAGCGAACCTATTAGATAATTAGATGAATCGGTCTGTCTCTGGATATCGTACGCAAATCCAGTCAGGACCGTCAACAGAAGAGATCCAAGAGCGAAGAAGAAGAGAATAGGAACAAGGTTCGGGTTGTTCACGCCGAAGAAATATCCGAGGATGGTTGAGCCCGGAAACAGTAACAGCCAGGCGATTAAGCAGGCGATCAAAGACCACAGCCACAAGTTTCCCAGGAAAGGCCGTAGGCCAACAGAGAGATGTGTGCGCCACCAAGTTAACGGCGCATTGATCCTGGTCCCGGCGGCGCCAATGATGATTCCAAGTATTGGGGGGCCGAAGCCTCCACCCACCAGGAGCATGACGATGGACAGTAGAATCAGGACCAGGCCACCGTTCTTCCTCTGAACAAACAGGGTCGCCCACACGAGGAAGATCGTGGAAAAGAGGATGGCAAGGATTCCGGTTACCAGGAGGTTGGGAACGATCGTCATAGCCGGTTCCCCTGCCAGGATGCGAAAAAACGACGATCCAGGCCAGGACAAGATCATCATTCCGTCGGGAGCTACGTTGCCCTGAAGTATTTCACCCATGCCATGTTCGATGCCGGCCAGCCCCATAAGGGCGCCGATGGTTGAGGTCGTTACTCGGGTCGCGTTTTTCATTTTTTCACCTTTTCTTATTGTGGCAAAGCCGGCTGTCCGTCCTGCCTGCACCTGAGGCGCAGGCACCCTGGCCCGCGTGGCGGAGCC
>JAHELX010000860.1 GCA_024643945.1 Anaerolineales bacterium | reverse complement strand
GAAATACTTTTGTAAGATTCAGGTTATAAAATGCATTTGTAACTCAAACGAGGGCAAAAGTCTTTTGGCGAGGATGAGCTATGTCCCAACCTATCCCTCTGTTGCCTCAGGCTCCAACATCGACGGATGCACTGCCGCTGTTACCTGAGCAAACCTTCTTACCCGATGCCTATCGCTTGCCCGAAGGCACAGTACGTGCTCCTGTCGCCGACATCCTCCCTCGCGTAGTCTTTATCGAAGTCACCAACCGCTGCAACTTGCTGTGCGAGACCTGCCCACGCACTTACTTAACCCGTGAGCCCCTGAAAACCCTTTCCTTTGAGGAGTTTGTGTTTATCGCCGAGCAATTCCCTGAAATGCGTCGGGCCACGCTCCACGGCATCGGAGAACCGTTGCTTAATCAGGAGTTGCCCCGAATGATCCGCTACTTGAAGGGGCGCAGCGTTCAGGTACTTTTAAACTCCAATGGGACTCTGCTAACACCGAGGTGGCAGGAAGAGCTGGTCCACAGTGACCTGGATGAGTTTCGCTGTTCGATTGACGGTGCAAGAGCGGAAACCTATGCCCGTATCCGCGGGGCCGATGTACTGCACAAGATTGAGAAGGGACTGGCTGGGCTGGTCGAAACCAAAGCCCGTCTGAAAGCAGACAACCCTCGGATCTCTATCTGGTGCGTGGCTACTAAGGAGAACTTATCTGAGCTGCCAGACCTGGTGCGGCTGGCAGCCAGGCTGGGCGTGCCTGAGGTCTACTTGCAGCGGATGACCTTCTTTGCCCAAGAGCCGGAGCAGCAATACGGCATGGCCCGACGTGGCCAGGCCATCTTCGGCCAAGACTACGAGGATCAGGAAAAGATCGTCGCCGAATGTGAGGCCCTTAGCGCCGAGCTCGGTATTGATTTCCGCGCGGCGGGCGCCCGGGATCCGCGTAACAGTCTGGCGGCTGCCCGATCCCCAGACACAAAGCCCTGGCAGGCATGCATGCGCCCATGGACAACTGCTTATGTCACGGCTAATGGCAACTGCTTACCTTGCTGTATCTCCCCCTTTTCCACCAACGACTATGACAGCCTGATTCTTGGTAATTTGTTCGAACGGCCCTTTGCCGAAATGTGGAATGATTATCTCTATCGGAAATTCAGGGCTGATTTTCTCAGTGAGCACCCTCACAAAGCCTGCGCCAGTTGCGGTGTGTACTGGAGTTTGTGATGGATGTGGCCTTCACTACGTCTGTATTGGCCGCAGGCAGTCATTGTGAAGGCGAGGCTATTACCATCGCGCCTCGGCGCGCCCTGGGATTTAAGAACGTGCAGCGGCTGGTTGACGAAGCCGTTGAACTCGGTTTCAGCGAGATCTTTTTCACCGGTGGCGAGCCGTTTGTCCTCAAGGACATTGCAGGCAACAATGCAGCAAGCGTTTGACCAAAAGACACAAAATTGGCTACACTACAACCAATCGACCGGCGGGAAATTGCGCCACGCTGTCATCTTACACCACCTGCGCGCCCACATGCCACGTGCTCCTTTAGGTATTTTGGATGTGGGGGGAGGTACAGGGGAATTGGCCACCGATTTGGCCGAGGCGGGACACTCCCTGACGTTCCTTGATTTCTCGCCTGCGATGGTCGAGCAAGCCCGTCGCCGCTGTGCCGGCTTGGATGTGACTTTGATGTGCGCTGACGTTGACCAGATCCGGGTGCTCTTTAAAGCAGAGAGCTTTGGCCTGGCGCTGTGTCACTCAGTCCTGGAGTTTCTAGATGACCCACTGGCGCTTTTAGGGGATGTGGCACGCGTTGTGCGGGCGGGGGGATTGCTGTCGATAGTCGCAGGCAATCGTTACCACCTTCCGCTGCGGGCTGCCCTCCTGGAGAAAGATTTCCACCAGGCGCAACTCGGCCTGGACGATGAAATACCCGCAGCAGATCTGTTTGGACTACCTCGGCATACCTTCTACCCTGAAGACATACGGCAGATGATCCAAGCCTGTAATATGCGCCTGGTCGGCGAATATGGGGTACGCATATTCGCCGACCTGTTGGGCGACGCACCAGAGATTACTCAAGACTTGCTGGCTTTGGAGCTGGCTGCCAGCCCACGCATGCCCTATTGTCATCTGGGCCGTTTTGTCCATTTTATTGCAACGAAAGGGTGAAAAATGGGTTATTCTGTCGGCATCGGACTCACCAATGACTGCAATTTGCACTGCGATCATTGTTATCGGGACACTGGCCGCATAGACCATATCAGCCTGGCCGAGATTCAACACATCTGCCAGTCTATCCCCGTTGATGCCATAGGTATGGGCACAGGGGAAAACGTTCTCAATCCCGAGTTCGCATCCATCGTGCGTTACTTGCATAAGCGCAACATCAAACTCAGTATTGCCTCAAACGGCTACAGCCTGACCACTGTTCCTGACGACGTATTATGTGCCTTTCACGATGTAGAAGTCTCGATTGACTTTGCGACTGAAGCTGAGCAGGATGCCTTTCGGGGAGCGGGGAACTGGTCACTGGTGCACCAAGCTATAGAGCGCTGCCAAAAATTGGGCATCGAGGTCTCAATCTTGGCGACGCTGATGCGCAACAACTACCGCCAAATGGACAAATTGGTCCTCCTGGCCCGGCGCAACGGCACCAACCTGCGTGTAAACGCCTACCAGGCGGTCAAGACCGACACCTATCGCCTGACTTATGAGGAGTTCTGGGAAGGCTATCGCCGTTTATTTGCCGAAGGACTGGTGGTCTCGTGCAGCGAGCCGGTGGTTCGAGCGGT
>JAHELX010000169.1 GCA_024643945.1 Anaerolineales bacterium | reverse complement strand
CACAACGCGCTCAAGTCCACGAGTTCATCCAATCCTTGCCTCAGGGCTACGACACCTGGATCGGTGAACAGGGACTGCGCCTGAGTGGGGGGGAACGTCAACGGCTGGCCATTGCCCGCGCTCTCCTCAAAGACCCGCCCATTCTGATTCTGGACGAGGCCACAGCCAACCTGGACCCTTTAACCGAACGCGCCGTCTTGCTGGACATCCACACCTTAATGGCGAGGCGCACCACGCTGGTCATCACCCATCGCCTGGTTGGGCTGGAAGTAGCTGACGAGATCATAGTCCTGCGGGCCGGGCGAGTTGTAGAGCGCGGCCAACACCATGATCTGTTGCAGTTAGAAGGGCTGTATCGTCGCATGTGGGAACTGCAAAATCAGGTGTTAGTCGACATAATCAGCTAGCATAACTTTCTTCTCTGTGTCACTGCGGTGTGACAATACGAATAGATAATGTTATAATGCGCATGGAGAGAACATGATGAATGTCCAGATTGCGTCCTCCATCCTCTCGGCTGACTTTGCCAGGCTGGGCGAACAGGTAAGAGGGGCAGTAGCCGGCGGGGCAGACCGGATTCACGTGGATGTGATGGACGGCCATTTTGTGCCCAATCTAACCATTGGCCCCCTGGTCGTCCGTGCCCTGCGGCCCATTACCGACCTGCCGCTAGACGTCCACCTGATGATCGAGCAGCCCGAGCTTCTCATCCCCGAATTTGCCCGGGCGGGGGCTGACAGCCTCACCGTGCACGTGGAAACTTGTCCCCACCTGCATCGCACTATCCAGCAGATCCACGAACTGGGTGTCAAGGCTGGGGTCACGCTCAACCCGGCCACCCCTCTGACCACACTGCAGGAGATTTTGCCCGACGTGGACCTGGTTCTGATTATGTCGGTGAATCCCGGCTTTGGCGGTCAATCGTACATCCCTGGCAGCACAGACAAAATCGCTCGCCTACGTCAGATGCTGGACGAACGCGGGCTGACTCAGGTAGAGCTGGAAGTGGATGGCGGTATCAAGGAACACAACGCGGCCGAGGTGGTGGCGGCGGGTGCTACCATACTAGTTATCGGCTCTGCCATCTTCAATCGTAAGGCGAGCGTAGCCGCCAACATTGCTGCCTTGAGGGAGCGGGTCGCCTCTGCGGCTAAATAGTGGATGGGCTCTTGTTCTTTGTCTGGGGGTAACTGTTCAGCAGGTGTACCTAATGACTGCATTCCCCCATCCAGGTCACGTTGCTAGTCGAGAAATTTGTTGTATAATATTTTCATCTTGCCACACAAAACGCCAGCCCATCAATCGCTGCAGCATTCTCTTTGAGGAGGCCCAACCTATGATGCGATTCATTAAATTCCTGGCCGGCTTTATCGTCGGCGTAGCCTTGGGCGGGGCGATTGCAATGCTACTTGCTCCGCAGTCAGGGTCAGAGACACAACAGCGCATCCAGAGTCGAATTGAGGCAATTCGGGAAGAGGCACGCCAGGCAGCGGAGGCCACCCGCGCCAACGCACAAGCCCGCCTGGCCGAACTCAAAGCACGTTAGAGGCATTGAGCATAGGGGCGAAGTACATATTTCGCCGGGTTCGCCCCTAACCTTGTAGCGCTGTGTTCATAAGGCGGTCGAAGATCAGGTTTGCTTCAGCCAGGTCCGGGTCGGCGAAGACATTGGCTCGAGTCGCCTTGGCTTTTTGCAATAGCCTGAGGCTGTGGCGGACGTCCTCGCCATCCAGGACAATCTGGTGAGAGACATAGGCTGCCGCCATCAGCAAGGGGATGTAAAGAAATTCAGGGGGGAGCAATTGAGCCCCCTCAACCGTGTCGGCGACGAGGGATATAACGGCTCGTCGCTCTTCCAGGGTCCACGGCTGGCGTCCTAAGGCTTGAGCTACCAGGCCAAAGCTCAGCGCCGTGCTCAGTCGCACCAGGTGCCGAAAGCCAACGTTACGCAGCACCCAAAGCGGGTCGCCTGTCGGCAAGTCGTATCGGTTGGCCAGTTCCCAAATCGGGACCAACAGGCCATCCTGCAAATCACCGTTCGCTAAGAAGTAACGAACGGTATAAGTCAATATCTTACCCAGCGCCACTGCTTCACCGATGCGTAAAGGCATGTCAGCATCGGCGAAGCGCCTTTGCCCCTCCACGAAAAGCCCTACGAATACTGGCTCAGTTTGCAGTTGGTCAACGATGATGGCGCGCCGCTGGCTCACTTCCTTCAGCGCGTCGCTCTGGCGTCGGGCATCTTCCTGAGTCCAGAGGGATTCGAACCTGGTTGCCAGGTCCGGCGCTTTAGCTGTGGCCTCGACCTGTCCCCGGATCGTGATCGGCAAACTGATCTTGTGGGTAGGGTTCACTTTGAACGGAACACCCAACACCCGCGCCAGGTCCAAACCCACCACGTCAGCAATCAAGTTGCTTCGGAAGCGACCCGTCGTTTCTACAGGCCGGATGCGCGTGGCACGTTCCTGCGCCTTCGCCGAGACGTTCAGTCGTATTTCATGCTGCCCCTCCTTAGTTTGAGGGGTCGTCGCCACCGGCACAAATAGGATTCCTACCTGTGCTGGTTCCAGAGTCGCGCTTAACTCTGGCTTGCCGACTGCTAGCATTGGCGTCCCTCTGAAACGGCTGGTCAGGGGTAATTCTGGTTTCACACTGAGTTCGACTGCCACGTCAAGCGCACTCTGCAACAAGAGAGCCAGGTTGGCAGCTTCGCCAATGGCGACCTCAGCCGGCTCCAGGTAAGGAATGACTTGGACTCCGTCGATTTCATACCGCTTGGTGGCGACCAAATATTCACTGATGATGTCCGGGTAATCAATGTCCATTGCTGGGCCTCCTATAAGTGTCACCCAGACCCTATGTCAAGTTAATCTGAGCCAAGTATAGCTGACCTGGCCCGATTTGTCAATGTCTGAGGCGCTGAAGCTCGTCACGATGGCGATGGGCAGCCAGTAATTGCAGCAGGTTTACCATGTAGTGAGCAACCAGAGGTGGTAGCAAACTTCCTCGCCAGAGAAAAAGGCCAGCCAACAAGAGGCTGATAGCTGCCGTCATCACCATCCCCAAGCGTCCCTGAGGGCTGTGCATCCAGCCAAATAGCAGGCCTGTGCCGACAATCAATACCGGCACCGGCAAAAACAGCCCCAGGCCACCCAGCAACAACGAGCGGAACAGAAGTTCCTCCACCAGGACGGCAGGGAAAAGCGCCAATAATACCGGCGCCCATTCGTCCCGGCTACGGGGCAGGATGCTGAGTATCACCAGTGGGGAGTAGATCTCGGGTCCGAAGCGCCTGATTGCCCAGTTGGTCAGCGCGTTAAGAATCACCTGTACCGCTACGCCTACGCCCAGGCCAATGGCAGCATCCGCCAGCGGGGCATAACTGATCCAGCCGAATTGCTCCCGCGGCAACCCGCTGACCTGGCCCAGGATCAAACAGATTACGATGAGACCCACCCGCAATAGGTTCTCGGCGGGTAACAAAAGGAGGTTGAAATCAACCTCCACATGGTGCAGCATTTGGGCGCTACGGTACGTGGCCCAGGCGATGAATGTCGTTAGGGTCAATGTGCCAATGACGAAGACAACCAGGCCCATTTCCTTTCCTTGGATCAATCCCATGCCGTCCGCGCGCGCCTGTCAGCGATCTTCCCAATCTGGAACCTCTTCATTGACACACCAGAGGAAGACGAAGACCCCAGTACGTCCCAGGTGCTTGAAGCGTTTTGAAAGGGCTTTTTGCTGCTCTCGGTACGGAAGGTCGTCCAGGGATCGCAGATAGTTATAGAAGGAGCCAAATTCGCGGCGGATGGTCTGAAATTGAATGGCATTGGTGATAGTGGCCTCGATTTTGCGCCCATTGCGGACGATGCCTGGGTCAGAGAGCAGGCGATCCACGTCTTCGAGGCTATACGCAGCCACCCGGTCCACATCAAAGCCGTCGAACGCCTGTCGAAAGTTGGGCCATTTGTCGTTCACCACCTGCCAGCTAAATCCAGCCTGAAAGATGGCTTTAGTCAGCTGCTCAAAATAACCATTTTCATCGGCGGGGGTAACTCGTGGGGGGATTTCGAAACCGGGACGTTCGGGCATTTGTCGCACTCCTTGGAAGGAGTAAGGGCACGCCCCTACTTCAAGGTAGCGTGGTAGTGATAGCTAGCGACCTCAGTGGTAAAAGGAGTAATTGCACTGATTACCAACACCACCTGATCATTCGATTCACCCAGACCAGCAATGGTCAGTTGGCCGTGGTTATTTCCATCCAGCATCATGCGCTGTACGCGCGGCCTGTCCCCCAGTTCGATGGCCTGCACGGTGTAGCGCTGGGAGAGGTCGTTATCCATGCGGGCAAAGCCGGCCGCCTGCCAGCCGCCATCGCCGGACTCGGCGTCATCAAAATAGTCGATGGCAGGGATAGCGATATCGTCGAGCAGAATTCCAGCGTGGTTAACCGCGTCGTCGGTGATGTACTCGAAGCGCACATCGATCACCTGACCGGCATAGGCCGAAAGGTCAACCTCTTCTTGCCCCCATTGAGGCGTGTCGCCGCCGCCAGAGATGCCAGTCCAGGCCTGACCAAAGCTGTTGCCACTCTTGTTTTCGCTGGTGGTGTATCGGCCAGGTAAAATGTCCCACGTCTGACCGCCGTCAGTCGAGACTTCCACGTAAGCAAAATCCCAGTCCTCTTCGATGTCATACCATGTCCAAAATTGCAACGTGGCCTGATCCACATCCGATAGGTCAAAACTGTGGGTGAGGGTCATGTCTGAATCGTCGCCTCGGTTGGACCACCATTGATAAGTCCCGCTGTGCGCATCGTTGGGCACCACTTTTACTTGCGTAGTGCCGGTGAATTCAATCGTTAGCGTACCCTGGCCCTCAAAAGCAACGTAGTCAGCGGCATATTGATTGACCGTGCTCTTTCGATCCACTGGATAATCTTTGTGCTGGGCATCGAGGGTAACCGGACCGACCGACAAATCGCGATAGCCCCACAGCCCCTCGCCAAGCGTCGGATCGTCCAGGTAATTTGCTATCAGCCAGTCCGAGAAGACATTGTCAAAGCGATAGGGTTGCCCTGTGGCAGCCAGCACGGCGTTAAAGCCGTCGGCGCCGTTGGCCGGGTTGGCTACCACCTGGCGCATCATATCTTCGCCAAATCGCTCCAGGAAGTAACTCACAAAGAGGAAACTGCCGCCGTAGTGCCCGATGGACTCGTTGGGCGAATCACCCCAGGTATTGAGCTGTGTATCCGGTGTCTGGGTAAAGGCGCGCTCAGTGCCGCCGGTATCGTAACCGTTGAGGGCCATCGCCAACTCCGACAAGCCCTCGTTGACCCACGTTTCCTCATTGGCGTCGTTATGCCAATGGATCATATGCTGGAATTCGTGGGCAAGGATGGAATCGAGCCGGTCGCTGCCCGGTTTGGCAGCATTGATGTTGATGAAGAACATTTCTTTCTGGTTGCTGTAGGGGTTAATAAGTTTTGAATACTCGTTGATGCTGTAAAAATAGCCTCCCACGCCCGGCACATTGCCGAGGAAAATGTGGACACGCGGGTCGTTATCCACGCCCGGCGACCATTCGCTGCCGAAGAAAGCGCGGTCGGTAGGATAGATGCTGTTCTCAAACGTCTCGGCCGAGGCGGCAACGTCCGTGTCTGGCACGTCATAGCCGTCTTCGACCCACCAATAGCTGTGGGCACCAACGTAGCGCAGGGTGGCTGTCACCTCAAAGTGGCGCAAGGTGTCGCTTTCGCCAACCCAGAAGGTCTCCTGATCGCCGACCTGATACGCCGGTGGGGTGGGATTGACGACGACCGGAATGGGCTGATCGGAGAGCTTGAAGCGTCGCGCCAGATCCAACCGGTCCCGGATTGGGACGTCCGTTTCCGCCAGTAGCTTCTCTGTGGTGCCGACTCCAGCCGCATGGGGGGGCAGCGGCGTGACACTCGCTACGGACTCCGGGGTGAAGATAGGCGCCGGGTCTCGCGCTGCGACTGGTGTGTCGGCGGCCATCGGCGTTCTATCCGGGGTCGGCACCAGGACCTGGAGGCTTGGCTCTGTTGGCACCTCCCCACCCACAGATTCTCTTTGGGGGTCGTTCCCCCACCATAGCCCGCCCAGGCGCTGCGGGAAGGTTCCATTCAGAGAGAAATAGATCGTGAGGCCACTGGCCACACAAGCCAGGGACAGAAGAAGCAGAAAGACCAGGATAGAGGAATATCGGTTCTTCACCAGTTCTTAATCCAATCGGCGACGATGATTGTCTCTCCGGCTCCTACGTCGGTCATCACGGGAACCGCCTCGGAGAGAGGTTCATATTCTTTACATTTGGCGTCGAAGCCCGCGGTGTTACATTGATACTCCACCACTTGTAACGTCCAAGCGCACGATATGGGGTTGGCAACGATGTCGTACCAGCCTGGCGCCCAATCGGGCGCAAAGGGGCTCGGACCACTGGGGAAGGAAAGGGCAAAGTAGTCGCCGCAGGTGGCCTTGACGCTGTAGCCATTGACTGCTGCTCCAGACGCGTCTTTGATGTGGCCATAGAAGCGCACGATCGCTGCATTGGGTTCGCCAGCGTACCACGGGCCAGGTGAGACTTGGTACTGTGGCTTGGGTGGCGGTGCCGGTACGGGAGTTGCAGTCGGCGCTGGTGGCGGAGCGGGTGGCTTGGTAGGCGGTGGTGGCGGCGTGTCAGTGGGGGTGGGGAGCACCGGCGTGGGCGTATCTGTAGGCGGTAGGGGTGTTGGTGTGTCAGCAGGTGGCATTGTGGGGGTTGAAGTCGGTAGATTGTTCAACATCACTACGGCCTGCCCGCCGGTCTCATCGGATGGCACGGCTGCAACCTTTCCTGGGGTGGGGGTGAAAGTGGGCCAGGGAGTGCGAGTGATGACAGAAACTGTCTTGACCGGATCGCCGGCCAAACGAGTGCCCAGTCTCTCGGTCAGGCCACATCCCAGGCTGGCCAGAGTCAGAACCAGAGCCAGGCCGAGAAATACTTGCGTTCGATTGCGCTTCATAGTCTTTTTACTCACCCCTTCCAAGCTGGGTCAAATGTCAACCGCACCTATGGTTCCTCACTCGTAACTACTCAGGCCAGATAACCCTTGCGAAGGTTTGGTGAGAGTTTTCAGGGCGAAAATGCCCTGGCCTGCCGAAAACTGACCTGTTAGCGAGGTTATTCGCAACCTTCGCAAGGGTGGCTGAATAGTTACCCTCACTCATCAATAGGCCAAGTAGCTTATTCAGAAACACATTCAACATGGGCATACGTCAAAGGGTCACTTGACATAGTAAGCTGAACTTCGTTAGAGACCTGCTCCCCGTCTTGAGTCAGATAAACGCGGTAGTCGCCTGGTACGTAAGGCTGAAACTCGACCTTCATATTCATCGGGTGATTATCGCCAAGCCCTTGCCCTTTGCTGTCAGCAGCTCCAGGGCCAGACACCTCACTCTTATACTCACCGCTGGGACCGATAACTACCAAAACATATCCTGCTTGTGGCTTTGCGTTGCCCATAGATTTATCAATCCATTTGTAAGCACTGCCGGTGATATAAGTGAATTGCTGTGTGCCCGTAGGATGCGTAAAAAGCACACAGGAAAAAGCGTACGAAGGCGCCGGTGTGGCCGTCGGTGGCTCCGGCGTAGGCGTATCCGTTGGTGACTGGGGAGCAGGCGTGCTAGTAGGTGGTGGTGGCGGTGTATCTGTGGGTCGCTCTGTTTCGGCCGTCGTCTCTTCAGACGCCTGGGTTGCCTCCGGTGTGGGTGTGTCGGTTGGCGGGAGCGGCGTGAAGGTAGCAGTGGATGTAGGAAGCGGCGTCGGCGTCCAGTAGGGGGTGAAGGTGAAGGTAGGACGCGGCGTCTTGGTCGGCTCGATGGTAGGGGTGGGCACCTGCACCAGAAGCTTGCCCACCGAACAGCTCAGGCTTCCCACCAGGCTCACCACCAACAACAAGCCCGGTAGCAATTTGCGTCTCATCAATAGGTTGCGCATTCCCCTCTCGGCTGTTAAAAAGAATTGATTGTCGTTGCGTCCTGGCAATGGTCCGCCCCGACACCTTTCGGGCACCGGGGCGCCAGGCTGAAAAACACATCAAAACTAACGGTCTATCTAGTGCCCTGTCAAGGCTAACCCATAGGTCCCCTTTGGGGAATTGACAGATAATTTTGACGCCCATGGCGTCAGTTTTTCCACGTCAAATCACCGTTGATAGGGTACTGACCCTGCAACGATCGAGTTACTTCCCTTTAAACAAGATATGATCCCAGACCCACTGACCGGGGTCGGTGCTGTATGATAACGACACCACCGGTGAAACCTGGTTCCCTGCGCCGTCTATAAGGTAGACATTCCAGGCGCCATCGATGAAAGGTCCGGGTTCAAAGGTCACGTTAGCAACCTTGGCATAACCGCCAGGTGGCGTGGCTTTGCACCAACTCCAACACGATTCGTCGGACACTAAATGCTGACCCGTCGTGCTATCACCCACGACTTTATACCCTCCCAGGGGCGTACCGGCCGCATTGAGGATCTCCACATAAAGGACGATAGCATGATAATTGGTGTGGGTAAACTCCCGGTTACTTTGCTCCGCCACATAGAAGGGATAACTGGGCTCGGGCGTGGGTGTGGGGGGCGCCGGGGTGAAGGTCGCCGTGGGCGGTGCCGGGGTAAAGGTCGCCGTGGGCACAGGTGTGTCTGTGGGTGGCATTGGCGTGGGTGTATCGGTCGGCACCGGCGTGGGTGTGTCGGTCGGAATAGGTGTGATGGTTGGCGTAGGCGTTACCGTCGGAGTGGGCGTCCAATCGGGTGTCGCCGTAAACGTCGGGCGCGGCGTCTTGGTGGGGACAGGTATGGCCGTCGGCTCGACAGCAAACTGTTGAGCCAGCCTTTGTCCGAGAGAACAACCCAGTCCACCGCTAAGCAAGACTAACCCCGCCACGAGGATCATAGCGGATCGCTTCGTCATAACGTTTGCATCATCCTTCCTTCTCAAGCTGAGTGAGACGAGGGCTATTATACCACGGGCAGTGAGTATCACCAAAAGCCTGGCCTGGATTTAAACTGGGGCCATCTCCCGTCGCTCAAGCTCATCCAGCGCCAGGGTAGACACGGTCTGGCTGAAGACTCATATGAAAAATCATACGAGATTCAAATCCAACTCATACCTTACTGTGATATGCTGAGCCCATAAGCTTAAGGTCCAACTCTTATGACCCAACCTCTGCGACTCGTAGTTCTCAACGAAGATGCCGAGACAGCAAGGCGGCTTGCCGATTCCCTGAGCACTGATGGTGTGGTGGTCTACCGCGTTGCCGATCCCGACGAAGCTTGCCAATTGATCTCTCTCCTGCAACATGATGTTTTGCTGATTGACATTGAAAAGCTTATCTGCACGCCGATTTATCCACTGCAAGCATTTCGTCAGGCGAAGCCAGACCTCAAAATCGTGGGCATCTCCAGCAACCAGCAAGGAGACACCGGGTTGCTCATGGATTTGCTGGGCCTGGACGCCTATGTGCGCCATCCGGTGACACCGGAGGCGCTTATCATCTCTCTGCCCGAGATTGCTGACCGTTATTTGATGGCTCCGTTGGGAAATAATCCCGGCCACGACCGTGATGATCATGACCGCCAGAAGTTGCGAATGAGGCCAATACCTTTGTGATACGGCGCGCATCCGCCGTTCAGCGGCCTTGACAACCGCTTGCCCCCATGTTACACTCGACACGTCCCTTGTGTCTCTACCCCTTACCTTCTCGTCCCCCTATCTACACCTTTAAATTCCTTGAAGGAGCAGGCTCTTTATGAAAATTGACACCAATATCGTCGTTGGTAACTTGCGCGAAGTGCCGGCACTGGCACAAGCGGCGGAGGCAATGGGTTTCGACGGCATTTGGTCGTCGGAGACGACGCACGACCCTTTTCTAATGTCGGCCTTGATCGCCGAGCACACCCGGCGAGCCAACCTGGGAACAGCTATTGCTGTAGCATTCCCCCGTAGCCCGGGGACGCTGGCTTACCTGGCATGGGACCTGGCGGCGCTGTCGAATGGACGCTTTATTTTGGGCCTGGGCACCCAGGTCAAGGCGCATAACGAGCGGCGCTTCGGCGTAAAGTGGGAACCGCCCCTCGCCAAATTGCGCGAGGTCATCCTGTCCATGCGGGCCTTGTGGGACACCTGGCAAAATGGCACCCGGCTCAACTTTCGGGGTCAATTCTTTAAGTTGACGCTTATGTCCCCAT
>JAHELX010000168.1 GCA_024643945.1 Anaerolineales bacterium | reverse complement strand
GTCATGATATTGGGCTTGATCGCGATGAGAAACTGATCCCGCGCTTTGCCGCTTTCCTTAAGCACCGCCTCGACGTTAGCGATGAAATTAGAGGCTTCCATCGCCTGCCGCAAGGCGTCGAACTTATCCTCCCCTGTTTCCAGGACCACCGTCGCGTCTTTCGAATAGATAGGATGGGTCTTGATCTTCATGTCTTAATTCCTCAGAGACTCAATGAAGCCTGGCGCGGCAGGCTTGACTCGTGTCGGGAATCCTTGGGCAGTCACAGGGAAGCCGGGTTGCTTTCTGTCACCTGGAGTGATGAGTGGCAGCCTTGGATTTCGTTTTATTATACCACGAATTAGATGTTTTTGGTAGAGAATCTTCTCGAGATTCGTGCAAATTTCTGATAAGTGGTTCGCTCGTCCTAAGCACTGCTCTGCACAAATACTTACCGGGTTAGAATGGAGGCCAAATTCGTGGATTGGTCGGAATGAACTTCGTCTATGGTGAGACGGGCAGGATGGACGGCATCGAGCGCGCCAACAGTGTCTTGTCGGCACCGGGGGGGCCGACCATCATCATGTTATGTGACCCGGCTGCGGCTACCTCTAGGGCGCGCTTGACGTGCTCCTGACCATAGATTTCAAGCAAGAAGCATATCACGCGTGGCGTGGATATTTGGTTTGAAGATCTCTTTTCTCCTCTTTTAATGCCCTCACCAAGGAACCAACACTGGCTGAATTCTTGTCTGCCTGAGGGTGCAGGTCACTTGGAATGGTAGATTGAGAGTACTCCTGCCCCTGCAGTTATTACAGCGCGACCCCGAAAAAGAGTGCACCAGCTCGATGTCGATCACGTCACTGTTTCACGCCTTGCCAACGCCGTTGGGGCCAGTAGGGCTGCTTCTTATAGCAACTTACCCCGCTTGCCCCTTGGGGCCGGGATAGAACTGGTTGTGCCAGATGACGTAGGCGCGTTGGCTACGGGCCGTTCCCCAGCCCGATTTGCCCTGGTCGGGCACCTCCACCGCCCCATACCACAGGTGGCGGCCTTTGACCGTGAAGAGCACGTCGCCGGCTGCGTTACGCAAAAACTGGTCTTCTTCGTCTATTGGATGGTCGCTTCCGTAAAACTGTTGCCTGCCAATCCGGCTCAAGGGCAACCGAGATTGTACCCTACGCCTGCTTCTGCATTGTCACCACCAAGGAAAACGGCAACTGAGGAAGTCCAGGTTAGGTGTAGTCCCACCTGGTCCGGAATACCCCTCGGCTGCGGCGAGGGATTCTCTATTAGCTTGTGCAAACCACCTGGCTCAGATAGTCGCGATCTTTCTTCGCTATCTCTGCCTTAAACAACCCCTGCTTGGTCCTAACGTCTGCCGTGATCTCCACAATCAGGCGCACAGCCTGGGCACTGCGAGGTTTCTTGACGATTAGGTAGCAGAACTTAGCCCCGCGCAGCGGATATAGTCTGTGCGCCTGGAAATTCCAGCCAGGGGTAGACTCCAGAAGGCCAAAAGCGATGACCACCGGTTCTAGCTTTTTGAACTCGATGGTTGTCATC
Organism: Anaerolineales bacterium; assembly: GCA_024643945.1. The sequence goes on along the minus strand of JAHELX010000168.1, from coordinate 8,717 downwards.
ACCTCCCCAACTCCGCCTTCAACCGAAGCGCCCTGGAACGCGGCGAATTTTAGGCTGGGGGCAATTTTGACCTTGACATCCGTTTGGGACTCATCATAGATTTCACGAGGAAAGAGATCGAGAGCCACGGGCGGCGCTGAGCCCACTTTTGGTCGCAAATGGGTGACAAAGCGAGCGTTGGTCACCTCGCTATCTGCCTCGGGCCGGAAAGAACAGGCCAGTTGTAGCAGGTAAAAATCTGCCTCGTGCAGGTGCACAGACAGCTCAGCGGGTAGACTCTCGCCCTTTTCCCGAGCCAGGCTGGCCAGATTCCATTCTTGGGGCTGACCCAAAGTGACCAGCGGTCTGGGAGGGAGTGGTTTCTTCTGAAGGGATTTTGGCCCTTTCTTCAATTCATCTGTCCTCGGCACCAGTTCCAGTGCCCCTTCGTAGAAGGTGTCACGAGCCTTGATCTCGGTTGGGGTGATGATCGTATGCGTCATTCGAATCCTCTCCGATAAGTCAAATTAGTGCCCCATCAAAGTGATCTTGATAGGCTAGATTCAGCCGCCATGGGCGTCTCCTGGTATATTCCCCAGAGGGGACCTGCGGGCATAATCCCTGTGATGGGGTACTAGCGCCAATCTCCAACCAGGATAAACGGCGCCCAATAATAGGTATGATCGTATGCCAGTTGTTCCTCGGGAGGTCCAAGCGAACGGGTTTTCAGCATGGCTTCGCGCAGTGCAGCTGCCTTATTGATGGTACCCAATTCATTCTGTTCGTATAAGCACTGGTAGAAGGTATCCATAAGAACCTTCGCTGCCGGTGCATGGGACTTCCAGAGAGTCACCATTGCCGATGAGGCACCAGCATTCAACAAGGCTCGCGGCAAACTGGTCAGCTCATCACCGGGTATGCGAAGCAGATGTTCTGGTAACAGATCTTGCTCAGCTTCCTCCTGCGAGATCCCCATCTGTCCACCAATGCCCGTCTGACAGGCGCTGAGTGTAACCAGGTTGGCCTTGAGTCGAATGTTCATCACGTCGCGAACGCTAAATCGCCCATCTGCTAGCTGAATATGGCTCTTCAACGGATCACTAACCTCATATTGGCCGTGGCAGGACAGATGCAAGATATCGTAGTCACCCGCCTGCTTTCGCAGGAATTCCCCGTTTGCTTCTCCGTCTAAACGGGCCCTGGTACCGAAATGGCGGGCTACCTGTTCGGCTTCGGCGATCAGGTACTGTCGCGTATCGATCCTATCGTCGTATCCGAATACCAGGACGTCGGACTGAGAGAAAGCTCTTCTACCTTCTTGTGCCCGCTTCATAACTCGATCTAACACAGAAATGCTGGGCGCGTAAACAATCGGAAAACGATCGATGAGGCAGGTGTCGTCGTCTGTGCCGTCGTCTATCCGCAGGGCGTGTAGTGGCAGGTAGTGAAGCTGACCGTGAGGCACCAGATAAACCAGCTCCGCACCTTTCAGAAGGGGCAAGGCCCCGGTCAGCAGTGGTTTGGCCCCTTCATGCCACAGCAGTTCTCTCTCCCGGACTTCGGGATGATACCCTGATACCTCACTCAAGAAGTTTCTAAGCAGGGCGTCCATCCTCCCTTTGCTGAACTCCACCGAATCGCAGAAGACGGGCTTCTCGTGCCCGGATCTTAGCACGAAGACAAAGACCTTCTGATCACGTTGGTCGAGGATATCGGGTTCAGGAGGTGTGAAGAAGGCGACCAGGGCGGTATCCAGACCTTGCCCATCCACCAGCTCCTGCATGTCCTCGTATGAGATGACAGCACCCCGGCGTAAGGCCACGTAGTCAGGGTCAAGACTCTCCAATTGCTCCCTTAGCTCGTCCAAAGCGTCCTTGATCTTAATTCGCCGGCCCCGGAGCCTGTTCCGCTCAGCTTCATCAGGGGTATCCAAAATCTGGTTTTCCAGAACTCGGCCCTCGTCGATCAAGTCTTTCTCCCTATCGAAGAGCCCTTGTTTGTCGGCAGGCAGCGACGGTTTCAAGAAGTCGCCGCCACTCAGTTGCAGCAGGAAGCTGCGAGCCTTGCTTTTTTCGATGATTTCGAGGGCCGGTTCATACTCGCTCTGAGCCGCTAACAGCGAAACGTAGTGTCCGTAAACCCGCTCTAATCGGCCCAAAAAGGCAATTCGCAGCTTCTCGTCAAGGACTTCGGGGCGCAACTTCTCGATAATCTCGTCAGCGGCTCCCAGGTGACGAAGTGCTTCTGCGGTTTCTCCCATACGCCTATATACCAGAGCCAGATTGTGATGGGTGAGCAACTCGCTCTCTTCGTTTTTCCACTCCCGGTCATATGCCAGAGCCTCTTCGAAGCACTCCAAGGCCTTTGCGTTATCGCCAATGTGCCCGCTGTAAAGCATACCCAGATTGTTTAGAATGATGCCTTTTTGCACCCGATAATCCAAGCCAGCTTGACTGCCGATTTCTTCCAGGATTGCCAGTGCCTTATTGAAATGGTCTAATGCTGCCTCATATTCCTTGACATCGTGCGATGATTTGATCAAGCCAAGACTGTTGTACACTTCTAACTGGTCGGCCCGGTAGAAGTATTCTTCAAAAATGCGGAGCGCTCCTTTTAGGCTTTTGTCCGCCGCGGCATAATCTCCCAACTGGGCCTGCACCTGGCCCATGCTGGCCAGCATTCTTGCCTCTGCGATCCGGTCGCCCATATCCCTGGCAATCTCCAATGCCTGTTCCAGTATCTTCAGAGCTTTTTTGTGCTGCCCCAATTGTCCGTACTGGAGAGCCATATTATGCATGGTCGTTGATTGGCTGCTGCGGTCGCCCATTTCTTGATCCAGGGTCAGAAGGTCCTGGAAATAGGGCAAGGAGCGCTCGTGCCAGTTGGCCACTCGGCAGACATCGGTCATACCCCGCAACGTTTCCCGCCTCATCTCTTGTATCTCAGGAACCCACAAGTCTCGCAGGATTGCTAGAGCTTCCTCCAAATACGCTATCGCCTCTTTCGGCCGTCGATCTGTACTACATACCATGCCCAGACAATGTAAGGCTGAAGCCTCGCCCATTCGCTCTCCGCTTTGGCGTGAAATCTCCACGGCAGCCTCTAAGTTGCGCTTTGCTCCCTCAAGATCGGATCTGCCATAACATTCATTTCCTCGATCAATTAATCGCTTCACCTCAACAAGCCGCCGCTCTCTCACGATTCCTCCATCCCCTGCTGCCGCTTATATTTCATAAGCGTTTTCCGGGCTACTTCTACAAATGGATGTCCGGGGGGCGGGGCTGACAGGTATATTTCTAGATCCCGGACCGTCCGGTCATAGTCCTTTAGCCCTTGATACGCTATGGCCCGATTGAAGTAGGCCAGCATATCGGTGGGATTCAAAGCAATAGCCCTATTCAGACTATTGAGAGCCTTGTCGTATTCACCGAGTTTGATGTGCATATTGCCCAGGTTGCAGTGGGCGTTGGCGAAATCTGGACGGTATTTGACTGCCTGTTCATAGGATTCTCTTGCCCGCTTGAATTCCCGTTGTTTCTCATAGGCCAGCCCACGGTTGTAGGAGGCATCGGCCCGCATTTGATCGTCTGTCGCCAGTTCAAATGCTTGAGAGAAATCGTCAACAGCTTCTTTTAGCTTATCCTGCCTACCGTGCCGGAGACCCTGCTGAAAAAACCACATAGCAGCTCGTTTCTTGAACCCACTAGACATGGCGAGACTCGCTCCTTTCACCTGTCGTGCGCCGGCTTGTCTCTAGCGTCCGCGCTGTATACTGCTTCCCGCAAGATCAGACCAAACAGGGTTCCAATGCCGGCCGACAGTCACCGCTAATGTTTGAGAGACAGCCCTTAAATCACACCGTGAGCTCACTAAGGTGCTTTTGAAATGATTTTGCCAGCTTTTTCATAGTCTTACTACTGGCATCCAGCCCCGGCCCTAACAGAAGATATCCAAGCTTCAGACCGCACCACTTTTTGTCGGCGTCAAATCCTGCAGACTGGAGCCCGAAGGCGACGGGAATGCCTTTGATAAACCAGGAAGGTCGACGCCCGTGAGGCGGACCTTTGGTGCATTGAAGTCCTGCTCTGACGGCAGCGTCATACACAGCGCACGCCATAAACGCGCGCAACCGGGAATCAAGCTTATCCGCCTCCTGGAAGGAAAGCTCCTCGTGCCAACGATAGGTGAGTTCAATGGAGCGATCACCAGCTTGTACGTGCTCCAAGGTAACGGTGCAAGGATCACCACCCACGGCCGCGACCTCATCGTGGTAATGCTGCATGAATCCGATTTCCTCACCGGCCATCATTTTGTAAGAGAGTGACATGTTTTTAACCTCCCGATTTTCGTGAATGCTCAGGTATGAGGAGACTCTGATACTGCTCTAATGCGAAACTGACAGGCCTTTTCGGAGCACCCGACTTTCGGAAAGCCCTGGGTGTAGGGTAATGAATATTCTAGGCTGGGCGTGTTCGCTCTACGCGGCTGGCTTCAGGAAACGGAAGTATCCCAAGCCAAGGGCTAAGAAGAACCAAATGGCGACCACTATCCAACCCAGTGCACTCATCAGGCCGGACAGTTGGGCCACCAAGGCCACGACGAAGCCGACCGTGTCACCGACGAAGAGGGAGAGGGTGATACCCTGTAGTGCATCGTCGGCAACGCTTCGGCCCAGCCAGCATATCAGCCCAATGCCGATGAGGGTCGCCCCCAAGAAGCGCCCCATCAACGCGCCGCTCGGGCCCAGGGTGAGGCCGTAAATTGACATGAATGCAGCCGGTACCAGCACCAGCGCGATTCCGAAGGCCAGTGAGATAATGGCCTTGACGACCAAGAAGTTGGTGAGTTTGAGACCCTTTCATAATTCAAGATAAGAGTTGAGTCCCCTGTGCGAAGGAGTAAAATGCTGGTTGAAAGATCAACACTCACTTCACACAAGGGGGACACCAATGAGTATACTTCAATTGGCGACAAGATGCATACCGATGGAATGGCAAGTTCCGCTCGAACTGAGCCCGGTGCCGATGCGAGGCAGCGACCAGGGACTGTGGATCGACCCGGTGACCTTGATCGACCTTCTCAATGGTTGGAAACTGGCGCAATGGGCTATTCAGGCCAGCCGACGACTTCAGTTCTGGACCTTGCCCGAGCCGGTCGGCGCAGGGGCACCCGAGACGTATTGCGACGAGTCGGTGTTGCTGACTTCGTTGGTGGCGGCAGCTTGGCGGCTTTCGTTCGAACGGATCACCGAATGGTTGGCGCGTTACGAAGCCCTGGCCGAAGCGCTGGGCTATCACCAGTTCGACAAGGCGGGCCAGCGGCGCACCATCAGCCTGGCTCAATACTCGCGGCGTCTGAAGCAGTTGAGCTTGCTGCCTTACTTTCTGATCTCGTCATCATAAGCAGCACCTCAAATATGCTCAACGCTATACTGCCTACCTCTGAAGAAGAATCGCTGACCTTGAGCTGCAACAATCCGAAGCCTCTTGTCCAAGGGACTTTACGATAGTACTGTGTTCAATATATCACATTTACCGTATACCTTCAAGTGTTTTAGGGGGACCGGGCTTGCGCAGCAGAAGAATTTCAGAAGGTCCTACGGGTAGTGTCGAACACGCCGATTAACTCTGCTAATTGTGGTTACCCCAGCACTGGCGGGGTTGACAGCTTGCAACCCCATTTCTTAACATGTGTCAACCCATCAATATGTTGTGTGTGCCTGAGAAGATAACACTATATGTTGCGGTGAAAGGATGGTGCGCAATCGCTGCGCAAGCCCGGGACCGTCACCGATTGGGGGTATCCTCACGAGGCGTTTCCATAGGCCACTCGATACTGAGACCATTCCAAAGTGCAGCTAACGGCAACCGGCTGAGGTCGTAGCCAGCCAATTGGCTCTCCTACTTAAATAAACGACATAGGGCCTGAAATTCGTCCATGGCTTAAGGAACCATGTCTAAAACATTGATCAGCGGTCTGGCCCTTGACTGTGGGACTCTGGATAATTTGCGTCGACAGCGTGAGCAATAGAAAGCAAAACCATCACCTGGCTGACCAGACGGCGTGCATGTGGAAAGAAATGAAGTTGTGATTGATGACAAGTAGGGATGGTAAGGATGTGTCTGATCAGGGAAGTCTTGTCGATTGCAGCGATCTTCTGTTGTGTTCAGTATACCACACGTCACTTACAAAAAACTTAACTAGCGGACTTTTCTGGAGGTTGAAAGCCATTTTCGTGAAGATTCACCTTGTTTCCTACACGCCCTAATTCTGAGACCTTACTTTAGGGCTGGGTGCATTATTCTTTGCTCTGCGTAGTTGCCACTTTATGAACACAACGGAATTTCGAGCTCATCTCCCAAATCCAGGAGGGTTTCGGTTATTCCTTGTTTGGTTGATCAAAAGCTCCCTGTCAGGGTAAACCGTATCTCGCCTACTTTTATCGTCAACTCTTCGTTCTGAGATTTAGCCCTAGATTTCAGAAAAATACACACGTGGCGTGGGCATTTGGTTTGGAAAATCTCATTTTCACGCTTATAATACCCCTAATACGGAACCAATGCTGACAGAATCTCTGTTTTTCTGAGTGTGCAGGTCACTTGAAATGGTAAATTGCGAGTATCCCTGCCCATAGGGGTACCTGCAACAACAAGACCCCATACACCTGGCGGGGTCTTGTTGTTGAATGGATGAAGCTTTTACCTTTTTATTGATCTACTCTATGTCAGAAGCACCCAGCCACGTTGAACTGTACCTCTTCAGTCATTATCGTCAACTCTTTGTGTCGAGGCCTAGCCACAGACTCGTGCGATATCAATGTTATCTATGGGGTAAGCGCTCAACGTGCCGACATATGCACTTGTCCAGAAATAACCTGTACTTTTGCAATCAGGCGTAAACCGACGCCAAAGGCACCAGGTTATTCCTCGACAGGTGTTATGTGGGTATCGACTCGCCCTCGTCCTGCCCGGCGGCCGGCACGGAGACATGCGCCTGTACCAAGAGCCACTTGTCCCTACGTTGTTCCAGCACTGCGGTGAATCGGAATGGAAAACTCATCTCCTGGACACCAGCCTGGGCCTGACCCATGCCTTCAGCGGCCAGCCAGGCCACCGAACCTGCCGCTGAGACCGAGTGCCAGCCAAACTCAAAAGAGATCGAATCGGACTGAGCCCAGTCGCGTTCGGCCTGGAACTTGACTTCAGCCAGCCCAACCCGCTTCTCGTCTGCGCCTGTGCCGAAAAGGACCAGGTCAGAGTCCGGCGCAAACAGCGCCAAAAGACCATCTATATCTCGCCGGGCATAGGTTTCATTGAACTTGTTCACGACAGCCATCACCGCGGCTTCTGTCTTCGCATCTGCTTTCATGGTTTTTTTCTCCTTGTGATAAAAAGGGATCGACTCAGATAATCGTCCCAAGGGTTGGTAGAAAATGAGGTGAGAACAGCTCAGACCTTTCGATTGATAGGCATTCCTCCTTTCTTGTAGTCGCCGCCAACCCGTAGCCCTATGGGTAACTTGGTGCTCAGCCCGCCGGAGACGGCTGGAACAGGTAATTGGGACGCTGATAGGCTAACTGGAAGCCGGTTCGCAGCATATTGTGATAGGAAGGATTGGGACGATCGGGCACATCTTCGCCGGTCTCGGTGACCAGCCATTGGCAGCCCAGCCTGACACCATCCCGAACACGTTGGGCCATAATGGCACCCTGGGCCCCGCGGCGGCGGTGGGATGGCAGGGTACTTCCCACGCCCAGCCAGCCGACCTTGCCCCGAACGAATAGGGCGCCGGTGGCTACCGGTACATCCCCGTCCCAGGCCAGATAATGTCGCCAGCCAGGCCGGCCGACGGTCGCTGCAAACCAGGGGCGCAGCAGGTCGGGCATGCCGAACGCGCTGCAGGCGACGCTGGCGAAGGCCGCCGCGTGTTCCGGGCCGATGCATTCGATGCGCAAATCGGTAGGGATCACGGGCGGCGCTTCAGCCGGACGATGAACCTTGGCCCAGTTATTACGGCGCTGCAGGCCCCGCGCCTCGAGCCAGGCGGGCAGCGCCGACGGCTGGGCGGCTGGGCTCAACTGAACGGCAAAGTTCTGAATACCCGCATCTTGGTAAAGCGTGACTATGTCATCTACCATCGCTTCGGCGGCTGGTTCCATCACTCCCAGGCCTATCACGCGGTTAAACAACATGCTGTCCATTTTTTCCGCGACGAGAACGATCGCAGAATCGAGGCGCTCCACGTGAATGCCAAAGTTGGCGGCAAAATCGGGCGGTGCGGAGAGCAACATTTCAGCCCAGGCTTCACCTTCACCCAACTCAACCAGACGGGCGACTTCTTGGGGCGAGAGTATTGGGGTCAATTTAGGGCTCCTTTTTCATCTCTTGCTTGATATGAGGTTCTCGGATCAGGGCTTGCGTGCCCCTCGACGCGGGTCAAGAAGGCATGCAGCACCTGCATATGCGCTTCGGGCTCCTCGATGAAGGGCATATGGGAACTCTGTTCGAAGATAACTAATTCCGAGCCCCTGATTCCTCGGTGGATCCCCTCGGAGAGCTCAGGTACACACTGGTCGTGGCGACCACACAGCACCAGTGTTGGTAAGGCGATCTCGCCCAGGCGGGGCGTCACGTCCCAATCCCTGTATTTGCCGGTGACCTTGAACCAGCGCGGGCCATGCAGGGCGTGATAGACCTCGCGTCCCATCTTCTGGGAATTGCACACGGCGGACGCCGGGG
>JAHELX010000167.1 GCA_024643945.1 Anaerolineales bacterium | reverse complement strand
ATGCCTGACGGCTTCCATAAGCAACGCCAGGGCGTGGTCTGCCACATCATCTATGCAGTAAGTAGGCGCATTACAGACAAGAATGCCCTGTTCGGTGGCAGCAGCCACATCGACATTGTCATAGCCGGTGCCCAGCCGCACAATACACCGGCACCGCTCGAGTTGTTCGATGACCGGCCGGTTGAGCAGCGGACGCAGCGACTGCTGCATCACCACGTCGCCGGTGCGCGCTACTTCCAGGGCGGTCTCAGGGGTACGGTGTTGGCCCACGATCCACTCAATGCCATAACGCGCCAGTTCATCCCCCACCCAATCCGGTGGGGCGAAGAGGTCTTCGTCGTAGTCAACCAATACGGCTTTAAAAGAGTAATTTGTCATCGTTGCCTTAAACACCACCAAAGATAGAAAATCCGCCGTCAACCGCGACCGTTGTCCCATGCATAAAAGCGGTTACATCGGAGAGCAACATAAGGGCCGGCCCTACCAGGTCTTCAGGCTGCCCAAATCGTCCCATAGGCGTGTGCGCAATAATCCGTTGCCCGCGATCAGTCAGCTCGCCGCTTTGCTCATCAAACACCAGGAATCTGTTTTGCTCGGTCAGGAAGAAGCCAGGCATGAGCGCGTTGACACGGATGCGAGGCGAATACTCCTGGGACATATGGACAGCCAGCCATTGCGTGAAGTTGACAACGGCCGCTTTTGCCGCTGAGTAAGCGACGCTTCTGGTCAAGGGACGCTCGGCTCCCATCGAGGCGATATTGAGGATATTCCCGCCATCCTGTTCAACCATGTAGCGACCGAAAACCTGGCAGGCCAGGAAAGTCCCCATGAAGTTGAGATCAAATACCCAGCGCACCGCGTCTTCGGGCAGATCGAAGAAGGACAGTTGTTCACTGGTGGTCGCTTCCTTCTTGGCACCACCAGCTCCGTTGATGAGAATATCGACATGTCCAAAAGCATCGATAGTTCGTTGAGCCAAAGCTTCTAGAGATTTCTTGTCGAGCACATCCGCTTGTAATGCGATAGCCTGTCCTCCTTTGGCGGCGATTTGATCAGCGACCTTTTGAGCCTTGGCCATATGGATGTGCCCTACCACGACGATGGTTGCCCCTTGCTGCCCCAGGGCCTGCGCCAATGCACCGCACAGCACACCACTTCCCCCGATCACGACAGCCACTTTCTGAGTGAAATCAAAAGGCCTATCCAGGTTCATCGAGCACAACCTCAGGTTCAGTCCATCAGGTAGCCACCATTGACGTCGAGGATCTCACCCGTGATGAAGTTGGCAGCATCCGAGGCGAGAAACGCCACGGCTTCGGCCACGTCTTGCGGTTTCCCCAATCTCTTTAATGGGATGCTCTCTATAATCTGTCGGCGCTTTTCCTCCGGCCACTCCCGGCTCATGTCGGTCTCGATGGCGTGCGGGGCCACGGCGTTCACGTTGATATTGTGCGGAGCCAGTTCCCGTGCCAGAGACTTGGTGAAAGTGTTGATAGCGCCCTTGGAGGCTCCATAAGATGGGGCGGAGGCGAGGTCTCCCACTTTGCCGGCTATGGAGGAAATATTTATGATCTTTCCCCCTCCTTGTTTTACCATATGAGGGACCACTTCCTGGCTACAGTTGAACGTTCCTCCCAGGTTGACGTTGAGCACCTTCTCCCAGTCCTGGAGACTGTGCTCGACAAAGGTACCCCGTCGGATGATCCCCGCATTATTCACCAGGATATCGATCTTGCCGAAGGCCGATACAGCTTCGCTGACCAACTGCTGCACTGCTTCGCGCTGGGAGACATCGGCCGCCATAGCCTTGGCCTTCCACCCCGATTTTACAATCTCTTGCGCTACCTGTTGGGCACCTTGCACGTCCACATCGGTAACTACGACGTCAGCCCCTTCTTGGGCAAGTAAACATGCGATGGCTTTACCTATACCCCGGGCAGCACCGGTTACCAGGGCCACCTTACCCTCGAATTTCATATTCCTTGCCTCTCCTTTATTATTCTTTGACCGCTCCAGCCGTCAGACCCTCGACCAGGTAGTTCTGCAAAAGCAAGTACAGTATAAGGGGCGGCAGTGCCCCAATCATGGAACCGGCCATCAGTTGAGGCCAGATGATACGGAACTGGGTAACCAGGCGGGTGAGTCCCAGCGTGACTGTCGTCATTCTCTCGCCGCTGGTCAGGACCAACACCCAGAGCAGGTCTCCCCAGGCAAGCAAGAAAGCAAAGATCACCGTCGCTACCATACCAGGAGTAATGAGCGGCAGGACCACCCTGAAATAAGCGCTCAACGAATTGCAGCCATCGATCAGCGCCGCGTCGTCCAGTTCCTCAGGCACAGAGTCTATAAAGCCTTTGAGCATCCAGGTGCTGAAAGGCAAAGTGATGGCAGTGAAGGCCAGAATCAAACCCGGATACGTATTATAGAGCCCAACTGTGGAGAGCATTTTAAAGTATGGCCCCACCAGAAGCACGCCGGGCAACATCTGGCTGGCCAAGATGATCCCAATCAGCGTTGCCCGTCCCCGAAAACTGAAGCGAGAGAAACCGTACCCGGCGAACGATCCAATCAGTGTTGAAAGCAACGCCGTCCCCAGAGAGATGATGGTGCTATTCAGAAACCAAATCGGGAAGTTCCCCCATATCAGAATCTGAATGTACGCCTCGAGTGTTGGCTCTTTAGGCCAGAGGGTAGGAGGAATGGCTATGGCCTCCCTATCGGTCTTCAAAGACGTGAAGATCATCCACAGAAAGGGGGTAATGGTGTACAAAAGGACCAGGCCCAGGATTACGTAGGCAATGATGATGCCGGGTCGGACTCTCTTCTTCATCACAATCTCCGGACCATCGCACGCACATAGGGTAAACTCAAAAGGAGCATAATGAGCGCCAGCACCACCGCCATAGCCGCGGCATATTCGAAGTTGAAGTAGCGGAAATAGTGCTTATAGACGTAGAGGGACAAAATTTCAGTGGCATTACCCGGCCCCCCCGCCGTCATGTTAAAGATCAGGCCAAAGCGCCTGAACTGCCAGATGGTATCCAGGGCCGCGGCGATGAGGATCATACCCCGCATATTAGGAATGGTTACGTAGCGAAATTCCTGAATCGTCGACGCCCCATCTACCTTGGCTGCTTCATAAAGTTCGCGGGAGATGGCCTGCAATCCCGCCAACAAGATGAGCATCACAAAGGGATAGCCACGCCATACGTCCGAGAAGATCACACTCGGAAGGACCAGGTCGGAGTCTCCCAGCCATTCAATATGCTTGTTAATAAGTCCTAAGTCGAAAAGCAATCGATTGATGATGCCGGCGGTGGGGTTGTACATGAAGCGCCAGATCAGGCCAGAGATCACGTCCGGCACGGTCCACGGAAGAATAGCAATTACTCTAAAGAAGCGCTTGGCCTTGACCTCAGTATTCAAAGCCAATGCAATGATGAATCCCACAATGAAATGTAGTAGCACCGTGCCACCAACAAAGGTGAAGGTGACCCATAGAGAATTTTGGAAACGGGCGTCCTTGGGCAGCTTCGTGTAGTTTTCCAGAGTCCAGCCACCGTCGGGCAGGCTGAAGCTGTTGAACACGGCTACGGCTATGGGAAACCCCAGGACAAGCAGAAGCATTAAGAGAGCCGGCAGGACGAACCCGTAACCTTGATTTAGCCGGAATGGAACTTTAACCGACGGGAAACGGACGCGAAGTTCGCTCATATCAGGCACGTGGGTTTGTGTAGGAAGAGGCAGAGGGCTTTTAAGAATGGCCCTCTGCCTATTTACGCAACTAGCCTAGAAGCCCGGGCACGATTCGCCGCCCAGAATTTGGTTGATCACATTGTGAGCGTCCTCAAGGGCCTGCTCAGGCGTCTTGTCGCCCGTGAAAGCCTCTTGGGCAGCGCTATTGACCGTTTCGATGACCTGCGGCCATTCCTTGATCTGAGGCACGAACTTGGCCTTAGGCAACTGACCGGCAATGGCCTTGGCGAACTTGTCCGTGACCAGTGGCTCGTACTCCTCGGAGACATCCGCCCTGGCCGAGGTGACGCGAGCATCCTCGAACCACTTTTGCTCCTGGGACTTGTCAGTTATGAATTTGACCAGTTCCCATGCCTCTTCGGGGTGTTTTGTATTCGGGTTGATGGCCCAGCCGCTCAACCAGGCCGTGGTGGTGAACTGCGGATCTGTTCCCGCCTTGATGGGGACATCCGCCACTTCCAGAACCTCGAACGCGTTCAAGTCAGGGTTGCTTGTGTCGACGATAGGCGCCGTCCAACCGGAACCCAACAGCATAGCGACCTGCTCGTTGGCCATCTGCTCTCGAACCGTTCCCGGATTCTGGGCCGTGACGCCGGGGGGGATTACGCCGTGCTCGGTGAACATCTCGATAAAGACGGTGAAGGCTTCTTTAGCTTCGGGCGTGTTGAGGGCCGAGCAGGTATAGTCTTCATTCAGGTAGTCGCCCCCGTGGCTAAAAAGAATTGGGCTGAATCGTAACTCAAAACCTGGGTCGATGGCTCCCATCGTCCCGAATCCCCAGGTATCGATTTGCCCGTCGCCATCCCTATCCCGTGTGAGCGCTTTAGCATCTTCCACGAATTCGTCCCAGGTGGCAGGGGACTTACCTGGATCCAGGCCCGCTTCCTGGAAGAGGTTTGTGTTGTAGAAGAGAGCCATTGACATGAAGTCCCCTGGAATCGCGTAATAGGATCCTTCGAATTGCATCATCTCCAGGGTTTGAGGGTACCAGGGTTTGAGGAAGGCATCACCGCCCTCTTCTTCAATGAAGGGGGTGAGGTCCATGAGAAAGCCCCTCTCGATGAAAGAGCGAAGCGAGTAGGCGTGCAAATGGATCACGTCCGGCCCTGCGCCCGCCTGGATTTCGGTGGCATACTTGGTGTCTTTATCACCGTAGGAGACGTAGTCCATCTCGAGGTTGATGTTGGGATGCTCGGCTTTGAAGGTCTCGAATGCTTCCAGGAGTGCCTTCTCCCAATGCGGCTCGGTCAGGTGCCAGTCCGAGAACACCAGGGTTACAGGCTCTTCCTCCTTAGCTTCCTCTTTCTCCGGTTCGGGAGTGGCAGTTACGACAACCTCTTTTTCCACTACAACCGTCTCAACGACTTTTTCGCCGGCGACCTCCTTGGTGACGATGACCGTCTCCACGACCTTTTCAGGCGTCGGCGTTGCCCCGCATTGTGCTGCGACCAGGCTCAATACGGTGAAGATGGCTATCAGAAGCAATAGCTTTTGAGGCTTCATTGTCTTCGTCCTCCTTGACATTTTCATCCTCCTTGAGATTCCCTCCCTTGAGGGCTCAGGTATCTACAAACATAACAAACTACCTGAGTGCAAAATACTATTTTGTTCGATATACACCCTCCTTTCCTGGTTTTGTCCTCCGCCGTTAAATGTCTTCCTGTGCCCTGTCAATCAATGTTCGAGAGAAGACAATTTCTTGTCCCCCAGCCTCGGACTCCGCGGTACATAACCCAACTTTTTAGAGATAGCGTTCGCTGCCGTGATGACTAATGTGGAAAGCTCCAAGAGCCGAGGAATAGATAGGCGGTAGGCCGGCCCCGAAATGCTGATAGCGGCGAAGACACGCCCTGTATGGTTGAAAACAGGTGCACCCACGCAGCGTATACCCTCTTCGTTTTCTATATCATCAATAGCAAATCCTCTGGTATACACGAGTTCCAGGTGTTCAGCCAATGCTGCTCTATCAGTGATCGTATTGGGGGTACGGGGAATAAAGGTTATTCGGTCGAGAAGCGCGTTGCGCTCTTCGACCGGGATGAAAGCGAGGACTGCCTTGCCAATTGCCGTACAATGCAGGGGATTGCGAGTGCCTATGGTAGAGTGCATACGCACAGGCTGAGAACTCTCCACCTTGTCAATATAAAGCATCTCCGTGTCATCTAAGATGGCGAAATGGACAGTTTCGTTCGACGCCTGGCTTAATTCACGCAACTCTGACCTGGCCAACTGAGTCAGGTCAAGACGGTCCAGCAGGCCTTTACTGAGTGTTAATATCCTCGTGCCAAGCTGGTAGTGCCCATCTTGGACATTTGCAACATAGCCACGAGTCAGGAGCGTAGTGAGAAACCGGTAAGCAGTAGGGCGAGACAAACCGCACAATTGGGCAACTTCAAGAGTAGACAATGGACGGTCGGTGGAAGCAAGGCACTCCATTACGTCCAGAGCTTTAAAAACGGTTTGTATCAGGTTTGATTCGTGAGGTGTCTGCGACGACGTCATCTCTCTGCGGTCCTTCTGCCAGCGTAGCTACTTCTGGCAGCCTTCGCTTAAGACACAGCCTCAAATGTGGGAGTAGTGCAGGGGGAAAACAAAAGCCAATGTGTTCACTATATGAACAATTAGTTCACTTTACGAACATGATATCACATCTCTCGGAATTTGTCAAGAAAATGCTTGACACTTACCTAACTTATATGTTATAATGACTTATGGTCATTAAATGACTAATGGTTATACCCAACGCGCGTGGGTATTATATTTTCATATCGGGGGAGAGTCCCATGTCCACCACGCAACGCCGCGCGCGGGAGAAAGAGCACCGGCGTCGTTCGATACTGGACGCCGCACGCGCGGTTTTCTTTGAAGGCGGCTTCCAACTGGCCACAGTGGATGACGTCGCTGCACGAGCTGAAGTCAGCAAGGGCACGGTTTATTTGTATTTTGAGAGCAAGGAGACCATCCTTGCTCATTTGCTTTTAGAGGGGCTGGAGCAACTGGTCTCTGATCTGGAAGAAGCCTATGCGCCTGATCGGGAAATCGCCCCCGGTGAGCGTCTGCGACGCCTGGCTGTGGCTTATCTGAACTTCTTTCAAGGCAATCCTCATTACTACCGGCTGATCATGGCCTTCGACCGGGGAAAATTTCAAGAGGCGGTCCCGGCAGAGGTGTACGAGCAGGTACTTACGCGCAGCATGCGGGGTTTCCACCGGGTAGTTCAAACCGTACAACAGGGGATCGACCAGGGAATATTCGACGTAGCCGAGCCACGCCCGGCGGCGGCTGCACTTTGGGCGTCGCTCAACGGCGTGCTGGTGTTGCTGGGACATCCTCTGCGGCGCGAGGTAGTGGCTTCGGATCTTGAATCCCTCTATTGGACCACGTTTGATATGTTTCTACGAGGATTGCAGAAGTAACGTCGTTTCGTATTGCGTATTGCGTACTGCGTATTGCGTGTTTTGCAAGACGTGAGGACAAAGAACACGCAATACGCAGTACGCAGTAGGCAGTACGCAGTATCCAAACTGTATGACGAGGAGGTAGAAATGAAAGAGATTTTTATCGCCGGTGCTGTGCGAACTCCGATCGGAACACACGGGGGTGCGCTGAGATCCCTACGCGCGCAGGACCTGGCCGAGATCGTGTTCCGAGCGGTGTTTGAGCGGACCGGGGTAGACCCAGCCGCCCTGGATGAGGTCATCCTGGGCAACATCGGCCAGCCGTCCGATGCGGCCAACATCGGCCGGGTGGCGGCGCTGATGGCCGGCGTGCCCATGGAAGTACCGGGCTTCACGGTGGCCCGCAACTGCGCGTCGGGTATCCAGAGCATCACCTCGGCGGTGCAGGCCATCAACTCCGACGACGGCGAGCTTTACCTGGTGGGCGGCACCGAGAGCATGAGCAACATCCCCTACATCATCAAGAACGCCCGCTGGGGTCTGAAGCTGCGTCACAGCGAGCTTACAGATGCCCTGTGGGAAGGCCTCACCGATCCCATCGCCAACCAGATTATGGGCCGCACCGCCGAAAACCTGGTCGAACGCTACGAGATCAGCCGCGAAGAGCAGGACGAGTATGCCGTGAAGAGCCACAAGAAGGCCTTTATGGCAACGCGCATGGAGAAATTCAAAGAAGAAATCGTGCCGGTGGAAATCGTGAAGAAGGTCGCCGGCCAGGAGGTGGCGCGCGAGAGCATCACCCAGGACGAATGCATCAACCCCGCCCTCAGCGTGCAAAAGGCAGCTCTCTACCCGACCGTTTTTAAGAAGGATGGCTCGGTTACCCCGGCCAATGCCTGTCCCATCAGCGACGGCGCCGCTGCTATGCTGGTGATGACCGCCGACAAAGCCAGAGAACTCGGAATTAAGCCCGAAGCCCGCATCGTGGCCTATGCCTACGCCGCCGTGGACCCGGCCTATATGGGCCTGGGCCCGGCCTATGCCATCCCGAAAGCGCTCCAGCGAGCCGGCCTGAAACTGGAAGATATGGAGGTCATCGAGCTGAATGAGGCCTTCGCCGCCCAGGTGCTGGCCGACGACATCGAACTTAAGAACCAGGGCTACGAACTGAATTTCGACATCGTAAACCCCAACGGCGGTGCAATTGCCCTGGGGCATCCGGTCGGGGCGACCGGGTCACGCCAGGTGGCGACATTGCTGCCCGAGCTGCGGCGACGCAACGCCAGGTACGGCATGGTGACGATGTGCGTCGGTGGCGGCCAGGGAGGGGCCTTGATTCTGGAGAGGGTAGATTAGTAAGCATCAAACACAAGGAGGTACAACCATGTATATTTTCAAAGCAGGCGTCGTGGGCGCCGGGACGATGGGCGGCGAGATCGCCCAGGTGATCAGCTATTCTGGCCTGCCGGTGGTAATGAAGGACATTAACCAGCAGATGCTCGACATCGGCATGGAGAAAATTCGCAGCATCTACCAGCGGCGAGTCGACAAGGGCAAGATGTCGCCCGGCGAAATGCAAAGTAAGCTGGACCTGGTCACACCCACCCTCACCTATGATGGCTTCGAAGATGCAGATATCGTCATCGAGGCCGTCCCCGAGGTGATGGACATTAAGAAGCGCGTCTTCAAAGAACTGGAAGAGGTTTGCCCCGAGGCAACCATCTTTGCCTCGAATACGTCGGCGTTGTCCATCAGCGAGATGGCCGCGTCCACCAACAAGCCACACAAAATCATCGGTATGCACTTCTTCAATCCGGCCCACGTGATGAAATTGGTGGAAGTCATTCCTGGCCTTGACACCAGCCAGGAGACAGTGGACGACGTGGTGATGTTCACCGAAAGCCTGCGCAAGCTGCCGGTGGTGGTGCAGGAATGCCCCGGCTTCCTGGTCAACCGGCTGCTGATGCCTTACCTGAACGAGGCGACGATGTGCCTGGAAGAAGGTGCAGCCTCGGCTCGCGAGATAGACGAGGCTATGGTCCAATGGGGCTGGCCCATGGGTCCCTTCACCCTGATGGACATGCTGGGCCTGGACGTATGCGTCCACGTGGGCGATTACCTGGCCGAAGAGTACGGCGAGCGCATGGAAACGGCGTTGCTCATGCCGAAACTGGTGGAAATGGGCCGGCTGGGCGAAAAGAGTGGCGCCGGCTTCTATGGCTACCGCGACCAGAACGACGAACCGACCCTCAAGCTTGTTGACGAGATCAAATCAGAAAAGGGCGTCACCGACTCTGAATTCAGCCCGGAGCGGCTGGTGTATCCCCTGATCAATGAGGCCATCCTGTGTGTGCAAGAGAACGTCGCCAGCGTGAATGACATTGATATGGCCATGATCGCCGGTGCCGGCATGACTTACGGCGGTGAGCGCATGGGTCCGCTGGCGGTCGCCGACACCATCGGCCTCGACGTGGTGTTGGAAGGGCTGGGTGCTTTTGAGGCCAAATACGGCCCGCGTTTCCATCCCTCGCGTCTGCTCAAGCTCAAGGTCCGTGCCGGGCACCTGGGCAAGAAAGTGGGCAAAGGCTTCCACGAGTATACGGAATAGTGGATTAGAGATTGGAGATTAGAGATCGGAAATCAGTGAAGCCTTGTCAATTCGCTGATTCGCTGATTCGCTGATTCTGAAAAGGAGCAAACCATGGCTGACCTGCAAAACGCCAAGTACACCGTCGAAGACCGGATCGCGGTCATTACCCTGGATCACCCGCCGGTCAACGCCTTTAACACCCAGACAGTGCAAGACCTGAACGCGGCCATCGACATGGCCCTGGCAAATGAGGCCGTCAAGGTCATCATCATCACCGGGGCCGGCCAGATGGCTTTTGTCGCAGGTGCCGACATCAACGAAATCAACCAGGTCAAAGACGCAGAGCACGCAATGGAACTGTCGCGCGACGGGCAGGGAGTGTTCAATAAGATTGAAAAGTCAAAGAAACCGGTCATCGCCGCCATCAACGGCGTGTGCCTGGGGGGTGGGCTGGAGCTGGCCATGGCCTGCCACCTGCGCATTGCCGGCGACCGGGCGCGCATCGGGCAGCCGGAGATCAACCTGGGCATT
>JAHELX010000859.1 GCA_024643945.1 Anaerolineales bacterium | reverse complement strand
AGGCGTACGGCGGTGCGGAATTGGATACTCTCAGCTACTCGATGTGGCTGGAAGAACTGGCCAAGGCTTGCATGACTACCGCCGTCGCCGTGCACGTCCACGGCGGGATGGTCGGCATGACCATCCTGCGCGAGGGCACCGAGGCGCAGAAGGAGACGTACCTGCCTCAACTGGCAGCCGGTGAGCGCATCGGGGCCTTCGCCTGGAGCGAGCCAAGTGCCGGCTCCGATGCGGGTGGCCTGTTGACCCGCGCTCGCAAGGAAGGCGATGAGTACATTCTCACCGGTCGCAAAGCCTGGATCAGCAACGGCGCCGTGGCCGGACTGTTTCTCGTCTTCGCCAGAAGCGATCCAGGGGTTGGGAAAGGGCTCGGTGCGTTCCTCGTGGAACGCGAGACGGAAGGCGTGCGAATTGGCCGGACTGAGCCCACGCTGGGCCTGCGCGGGCTGGGCATGACCCCCATCTACCTGGATGGCGTCCGCGTGCTGGCGTCCAATTTGCTGGGCAGCGTGGAAAACGAGGGCTACGCCCAGGCCATGCGCGCTCTGGACTACGGTCGCATGAGTGTGGCGGCCATTGCCTTGGGGGCGGCTCAGCAAGCCCTCGACTACGGTGTGAAGTTTGCCAGCGAGCGCGTGCAGTTCGGCGTGCCTGTTGGCCAGAAACAGGCCATTCAAAACTACCTGGCCGAAAGCGCCGCCAAAATCAAGGGCTTGCGCCACCTGGTCAGTTACGTCGCCTGGCTGGTTGACGAGAGCCTGCCCTGCACCGAGGATGCGGCCGCTGCCAAGCTGCTGGGCGCAGAGACGGCCATGTGGGTCGCCAACAAAATGGTGCAGGTCCACGGCGGGTACGGCTACATGAAAGAGTATCCTATCGAGCGCATCTTCCGCGATTGCCGCGCGTTGGACCTCATCGAAGGCACGGGGCAGATGCAGCGCATCGTGCTGGCAGCCGACCTATTCAAGCCATACGGGGTGAAAATAGCGGCGTAGGGAGTGTACCCATGGATTTTACCTTTTCTAAAGAACAACAGTTGTTGCGCAGAGCCTTTCGCGAGTTCACCCAGCAAGAGATCGCGCCGCGCGTTGACGAAATCGAGCACAGTAGCCATACGTCCCCTCCGGGGAAGACCGGCCCGCCGGCCGACCTGATGGAAAAAGCCGCCCAATACGGGATATTTGGCGTTCCCTTCCCGCAGAAATACGGGGGCATGGGTGCCGGCGAGACTGGTTACTGCATCTTAATGGAGGAGCTGAATCGGGTCTCTCCCTCCTTTGCGACAGTGGTCGGCGCGCACATCGGCATCAGCGCGATGGCGATTTACCTGGATGGCAGCGAGGAGCAGAAGCAGAAGTACCTGGTGCCCATGGCCAGGGGAGAAAAGATCGGCGCCTTTGCCCTGACCGAGCCGGGAGCCGGGTCCGACGCGGCCGCCACCCGTACCCGGGCCGTGCGCGAGGGGGACTCATACATCCTCGACGGCACCAAGCACTTCATCACCAACGGCTCTATCTGCGACGTGGCCGTCGTATTGGCCATCACCGATCCTACCCTCGGTCCGCGCGGCGGCATGACCGCGTTCATCGTCGAAAGCCAATGGGAAGGCTTCAAGGTCAGCAAGCTCGAAGACAAGATGGGCATTCGCGGCAGCCCGACCTGCGAGATCGTGTTGGAGGAACTGCGTGTGCCCCAGGAAAACGTCCTGGGGCCGGTGGGATTGGGCTTCGTCACCTTTATGAAGACGCTGGACGTGGGGCGCACCACGATTGGCGCGGCGTCGCTGGGCGGCGCGCAGTACATGCTGGACATGGCGGTTGAGTGGGCTGTGACCCGCGAGGCCTTCGGTGGCCCTATCGCGCAGAAGCAGTCCATCCAATGGATGATCGCCGACATGGCGGCCGAGGTAGAAGCGCTGCGTTCCCTCGTCTACCGCACCGCCTGGATGGTAGACACGGGGCGACCCTTCAGCCGGGAAGCGGCCATCTGTAAGCTGTATGGCTCCGAGGTGTGCTCGCGCATCACTGACAAGGCGCTGCAGATCTACGGGGCTCTGGGCTACAGCCGTTACATGCCGCTGGAGCGCGGCCTGCGCGACGCGCGTATCTCGGAGATCTTCGAAGGGACGAACGAGATTCAGCGCATCGTCATCGCGTCCAACATCTTCCAGGAACATGGCGTGCGCATCCGTCCGTAGCAGGAGCAGGGAGTAGGGAGCAGGCAGAGATGTCTGACTACCCCGGCCCGCGCGGGGCAGCCGGGGCGGGCTGATTACCGTCCACTGCCCGCTATAAGGAGCGAGACTATGATGAAAATTGTTGTAACCATTAAGCAAATCCTCGATCCCTCTGGCTTTACGGTCAATCGCAGGCGGGAAAGGGTGTTCGTCAACCGCGAAGAATACATCATCAATCCGGCGGACCTCAACGCGCTGGAGATGGCTTTGCGCCTGAAGGATGGACGCCACGACGTGGAGGTCATCGCCCTGGGCCTGGGGCCGCCCCGCGTGGACGATGCCTTACGCGAGGCAATCGCGCGTGGCGCCGACCGTGCTGTCCTCATCAGCGACCCTGCCCTCGCCGATCTCAAGGCCGATACGGCTGGCGCCGCCCGGTTGATGGCCGCCGCCGTGGAAAAAATCGGCGACGTGAGCCTGGTCCTGTGCGGGACGGTTGCGCTCGACAGCGGAGCGGGTGAGCTGCCGGGCCGGCTGGCCGAAGCCTTAGGCTGGCCCATGCTGGACGAGGTCTACACGCTTGACGAGATGGGCCATGACGTGGTGCGTGCCTCTCAG
>JAHELX010000166.1:5554-10350 GCA_024643945.1 Anaerolineales bacterium | reverse complement strand
AGGGGGCCGCCATCGAGGTGCCGGTCCACCAGACATAGCCACCGTCGTAGTAGGTGGAGTAGATGGAAACACCCGGGGCAAAGACCGTCACCTGGCCGGCGCGGAAATCAGAGAATTCGGCTACCTGATCTTGCGGGTTGGTAGCGCCTACCGAGACGACGTGTTCGTAGCGGGCCGGGTACGTCACGTCGTAGGCACCGGCCGCAGCTACAACCAAGACGCCCATTGTCCAGGCATAGTCCACGGCGGCCTGCAAAAAGCTAGCGTCCTCGGGCCCACTCAGGCTCAGGTTAATGACCTGCGCGCCATGCTCAACGGCGTAAACGATGCCCTCCACAATGTCGAAGTAGGAGCCGATGCCTTCGGTATTGAGCACACGGACTGGCATCAGGCTGGCCTCGGGGGCGACCAGGGCCACGATACCTGCTACGTGGGTGCCGTGCCCGGCTCCTTCATCCACAAAGCCATCGTCGTCGTTGTCCAGCCCATCGGTTCCATCGTCGGGGACACCATCCTTCTCGACAAAATCGTAGCCGGCCGTCAGCCGATCAGCCAGAGCCGGGTGGTCCAGATCTATGCCGGTATCGACGATGGCCACCGTCACGCCAGCGCCCGAAACTGCGCGTTGCGCCTGGGCCACTCGCAGCCGGATCAGCGGCCACTGTGCGTAATAGAGAGTATCCACCGCAGAACTGCTGCTCGGCTCAAAATCGTAGCTGCTGCCGGAACCAAAGTCGCGCCGCTGCATCTCGAGTGGTTGGGCGAGGTCATTGGGTGCTACCTGCGCCACGTCCGGATCGCTTCGCATCGCCTCCAGCGAAGCGGCGTTTCCGGCGAGTTTATAGATACCAATTGAAGGGATGGCTCCCAGGATGGGGGTTGCGTAGCGATCGCGGATCGTCTCAATGGAGACGCCAGTGGCAGGTTGAACTAAAATCTCTAGTGGTTGTTCTGATTGGTTTGGAGGCGAAGAAGGGCCAGCACCGACCGTCGTGCCTACAATTAGCAGCAGTGTCAGCGCCGCAACCATGCGGCGTGTTTTAGTTAATCTTTTCATCTGTCCTCCCAGGTTCATCAGCATCTGCAAAAATGACCCGACTCACTTTATATTATACTGTAACTCGCATCAAAAGTGTATCCTCACTTCATATGAAATTCATATGAAATTGGTTAAACTGGGGAAGGGCTGGGGGGCGGATTGGCCAGGCTCACCCGCCCATCGCCCGTTGCAGTGAAAGATGCCCAATAGTAGGGGTGATGGAATTGGGCCATCATATCGAGTTGGGCGCGGCGGAGTGAGTCGGCCACACTGAGGCCAGATTGGAGCGTCGCGTAGAATCGTTGCATCAATGCGGCGGTCGATTCGTCGTTGACCGTCCACAGGCTGACCACCAGCGCGGGGGCACCGGCGTAGAAGAAAGCACGACTCAGGCCGATTAGCTCGTCGCCGTTGGCTACCAGCCCCATGCCGGTTTCACAGCCACTCAGGGTGACTAATCGAGCCTTGAGGTTGAGGGCGTAAATGTCGTTGACGTTCAGCCAGCCGTCGGCCAGGCGCAGTGCCGAGAAAAGCGGGTTATCAGCCCGGTACAGGGCGTGGGAAGCGATGTGGATCAATCCGCTGTGGGGGCCGTAGTTCCGTAATCGGTCCAGGGTGGCCTGGGGACCGGTGAAGAGCGCAGCCTGGTCCATGAGACGTCCGATCTCTTCGACCTCTTCTATTACGCGGGGGATGAAGGGATCTGCAATGCCCAGCAGCAAGGCGGGCCCGTCGCCGTTGGGACGCTTAGTGCAACACAAATGAAGAACGCCGGCACTGGGCGCCGAGTAGATCGTATGTTGTTGCAGCAGATAGTGTTGGCCGTCGTGCAGGGCGTGAAAGGGGACGTAGTGCAGGAGGCCGTGAGGCACCATGACCAACTGCCGGCCGTCAAGTTCGTTGCCCAGGGGGGCCAACAGCCCGGCGTAGAGGGCTTTGAGAGCACGATCGACGCCGGCACGCAGCGTGGCCTGGTGGCGTTGTACGTAATCGTGCCCGTATTGAAATTTGTTAATCTGAAACCGGAAGGCATCCAGCCAGTGTCGAATCTGATCGCCCCCCATCAAATTCTGGTAAACCCGGAGATGGGTCTGATCCAGGGTGAAGGCCAGGGTAGTATCCCGGGTGGTGTAGAATTCGATGAGCAGGCTGTTGGGAGGCAGACACTCGCGGATGGCTTCGAGCGAGGTCGATTGCACCTGGCGTAGAGAGAGATAGTCGGTGTATCGCACTCGCATTTCGTGCATCAACTGGTTGGCCTGCTGTTCCAGGTGCCGTGTCTTCTGCCAGGCCCTGGCCACCAGGGAAGGCGAGCGTTGGGGTAGGTCCGGGTTTTGATCATTGATACGATTGTAATACCAGTTGAGTTCCTCCCGGAGTCGCTCCAGGTCGGCGACCAGCTTCTGGCCGGCTGCGTCGTGCGGCTGCACGCGACCGCTGAGATTCTGTGCCAACAAGTCAACCAGCGCCCGCGACTTGGCCCGCTCGACGTATTGAAAGGCCTCGGCCACTTGATCCGGTGTTTGTTGTTCGAGGCAGAGAAGAATGAGATCCTCGTAGGGGGCCAGTTTATCTCTGAGGAAGGCGATACGGTGCGGCTCGACACTGAAGCCGCCGTGGATGCGTTCCAGGTCTTCGATAGCTCGGCGATAGGCCTGGTACGCCTCTTGCTGCGCATTCTGTTGCTGGTGAACACGTCCCAGGCCATGGTGGCAGCGGTAGGTAAGCCAGGGGACATCGAGATCCTCGATAGCAGCCAGGGCGGAGCGGTAGCTGGCCGCAGCCTGCGGCCAGTCGCCCAGCGCTTGATAGGCGTCGCCCGCTAAGGTCAGTGCCAGGCAATGGCGCGTCCCCAATCCACGCTCGTCGAAGATTTGACCCGCTTCTTCGACCAACGCCAGTGCCTCAGCCGGGCGATCGACGTGCAGGAGCCGTATCGCCTGGTTGATCTGGGCTATGGCTTCCCAAACAACGTTCCCCTCCGCGTGAAAGATGTGGGCGGCCTCTTCCAGCAGGGAGGTGCTCTCTTGCAAATGTCCCCGGCCGATGTGTACCAATGCCCGGTTCAGCAGAATGTGTCCCACTTCAAGCATGTGGCCTTGCTGCCGAAAAACAGGCTCGGCTCGCTCGCAGGCGGCCCAGGCCTCGTCGAGCAAATTCAGTTGCAGGTAGACGTCACTTTGGTCCCGGTCTATATCGGCCATGGCGACCGGTTGATGGGTTTGGCTGAAGATTTCCCGTGCCTGGTCGAAGAGGCGCAAGGCGGGGTCAAACTGGCCCTGAGCAAAGAGGAGGTAGGCGATGCTTTGATCCACCTGGGCGGCGGCGGAGGCCATGCCGGCTTCGTCGAAAGCCTTACGAGCAGAGCGATAAAGCTCGGTGGCTGCTCGAAAGTCATCCAGGTCAGTCAGCACGTTGGCTCGATTGGCGTCCAGCATGGCGACGCGTATGTTGTCGCCCAGGGCAGCGAAGGCGGCGCGCGCCGCCTCAAAATGGGTCAGGGCGGCTTCATGCCGGGCGAGGCGAGCGTGGAGCACGCCGACATTCATGTCCAGCTTGGCCCCCACCAGCTTTTCGCCGTGGGCGTTGCAAACGGCCCTGACCGCGTCGGCCACCTGCAACGCCTCGTCATAGCGGCCCAGGTAAGTGAGGGCGTCGACCTTGCCCACCTGGGAAAGGGCAGCGGCCAGGTCGTCGCCGGCAGCCCGATAGAGGTGGGCGGCCTCTTCATACAGGCTGACGGCTGCCTGATGCTGGCCTAACATGCGAGATACGTTGGCCCGGATGACCGTGGCGATAGCCTGGGCCACCTCATCCGCCAACAGGTCGGCAACCTCAGCGGCGGCTTCGCCAATGTGCCGGGCGGCTTGTGGATTCTGTTGCTCTTGCCGGTCTGCTCGTGCTTTGAGCGCTGCTATGAATTCCCGGGTGAGCGCCGCCGGATATTCGGTCAAATATTGGTGGCGTTCGGCCGGGGTGGCTCTGGCGAGGAGCCCTGAAATCAGGTCTTCGCCGCTGGGTATATTGCTTTCAGTCACGCTATGCAGTCCCGCTCCGTCCAATGATCAGGCTGGGAATCCAGACTTCTGCCTGGGGCAAATCGAGCCATAATTCGTAGTCGCCGGGAACCACTGCCGGAAAGACAAAGGTGCCCAGTTCGTCGGCGGTGACGGTAGCAGTTACCTCTTCTTCCTGCTCCAACCTGATCTGGCATCCCTGCACCTGCGAGGGATCATCGTCGGCGGGCATCACCTGTCCTATGAGGCGAATGGTACGCTGGCTGTCCTCACCACTGACCTGGAGGTCAATGTCGAGCCCTTCGACGCTGTATAACATTTGCCTCTCCTGCCCCACCACGCCGCGAGCGGCCACTGCGCGGGCGATATGCCGGCTGTCGAAAAGGAGATGGGCCATCATTCGGGGACGGCCGTCGCCGATCCGCTGCTCTTGTAATCGCTTGAAGAGGTGGATGGCGCGGCGCACGACGGACGGCGGCGGTTCAGCCAGTTGTTCCTTCTTGAGGAGGTGGAGCATGTCGCTGATGGCTTGGACTTCCGCCTGGCACACGTCACAGGGTGAAGTCAGGTGAGCCATCACTTGATCATGGGTTGCCTCTGGGAGGCGATTCTCTACGAAATCTAGCAGCGTTTCGAAGGTCGGGTGTGTTGTTATCATGATGTATCTCTGGCCGAATCAGGTAGTGGTATTTATATAACAGAGGGGAGAAATGCGCCAAAAATACGCTATCGCCCTTCTA
>JAHELX010000166.1:0-5454 GCA_024643945.1 Anaerolineales bacterium | reverse complement strand
ATCTAGCAGCGTTTCGAAGGTCGGGTGTGTTGTTATCATGATGTATCTCTGGCCGAATCAGGTAGTGGTATTTATATAACAGAGGGGAGAAATGCGCCAAAAATACGCTATCGCCCTTCTAGGTAGCTCCACACTTAACCGTGGATCGCCTGGAGCCAATGATTGAAATCATCGGCTAGAATGAAAAGTGCGTTCAAAACGCACTAAAACTGCGTAGTTCAACCTGTTTCTAACAGGTTTTGGTGCCAGCGGGGCGTTTCAACGCCTCGTGACAAGGCAACCACGGTTTAGTGCGGTGCTACCCCCTTCTATATCTGCGACAATTTTGCGCAATTTGTCCAGACATCGCGCCCGGGTCGGGCCGATGCTCCCCTCTGGCACACCCAATGCTTGTGCGATCTCCTGATAGGATGCTGGAGGATCCGTGAGAAACAGCGCCTGGATCAACTTATGGCAACGCTCGTCAAGTTGCTCCATGGCTTGCTGCAGCGTGTGCCGGCGCTCCAGGTTGAGTAATGTTTCCTCCATATTGCTGTCGATCTCATCAGGGTGATCCGTCAGTTCGTCAATGCTGATTGCGGCTGGTAACTGACGCCAGCGTTGGATGCAGGCGCGTCGGGTGACGGTGACGATCCAGGCGCTGAGGCGGGTCTCGTCACGCACCGTGTGTAGTTTTTGGAGCAGGATCAGAGATACTTCCTGGAAAATTTCCTCAGCCGCCGAGAGAGGCATCCCGAAGCGGAGAGGAATGGTGTAGATAAGTCGCCGATAACGTCGGATGAGCGAGGCCCACGCCGTTTCGTCGCCTCTCAGGCAAGCATCTACCAAATCGCCGTCCCGCGAAGCTTCGTCCCATTGAGATGACATAACTCGTTGTGTCAGGCGCTTAGAGCAACTGATACCTCGCGGCGAAGTCGTTCCAGATCATAGCCCCGAGGGTCAGTCTTGCGGCCTTTGGGCACGGCAATGTCCAGATGTCCCATAATATTCTCTGTCTTGATGTTGCGCTTGCGACACATGGTGATACAGAGTTGCACGTTGGCCTGGTGTTGTTCTTCCGGGTAAGGGTCCTGGCCGTCGTTGAGGTTCACCAACTCGATGCCGATGGCGTAGTTATTGACGTTGGGTACCCCCTTCCATTCGCTCTTGCCGGCGTGCCAGGCCCGGTTTTGGTCGCGCACGTGTTGGGCAATGCGTCCATCTTTGCCGATACTGTAGTGCGCGCTGACCAGGGCTTGAGGATTGTTGAACCAGTTGATCACCCCTTCCAGCGAGCTATTGGCCGTACTGTGAATCACAATGGCCCAGATATCATTGGGGTTCGGGCGCTGATTGAAGTTGGGTGATCCTACCCAGGTGATGGTGGGCGCCTCGGGCGTGGGGGCAACGGGGGCCGGTGCGCTGCCAGCCCCGGCCGGCGCCTGAGGCTGGGAGGCCGGAGCGCTGGGGGGAGCTTCACCCGTTGTGTCTGGTAGGGGTGGAATGGTCAACACCTGCCCTACCCAGATGCGACGCGGGTCGGTGATGCGGTTGGCCTCGGCAATCAAGGGATATTTCGCGGCGTTGCCGTATACCTGGCGCGCGATGCCGCCCAGTGTGTCGCCCGGCTGAACCGTGTAGGTGCGAGCGGCAGGCGCTGGTGCAGGTGCGGGCCCTGCCCACTGGGTTAGCAGCGTTGCCAGCACGTGGGCCATGGTTTGGCCTTCGGTTTTGGCTTTGGTCAGCGCCTGCTGGTAGACTGTGTCGTCAATATCGAGCGTTATCGTTCGGATAGCCATTCTTGCCTCCTGATCCTTCAACTGTCACGCAACGTGCAGAATCCGACCGCAATTGTTGCAAAACACGAGTTCAGTTCCCGACCTGGCGTGCTGCACCTGGCTGGTGGGCGGGTTCATCCGGCATCCCTGGCAGATGCCGTCTTTGACAAGGGCCACAGCCCGTCCCGCCTTGCGCTGGCGCAGGCGCTCGTAGATGGCCATGTCTTCGGGCCCGATGGCGGCCACCAGCGACTTTCTTTGCTCGACCAATTCCTGCAGCCGTGCCTGGAGCCGGGCCTGCTCTTCGGCCAGGTCTCCCTGCTCGGCGCGCCAGGTCTCGCTGACCTGGGTGAGAATGGCCTGGGCGTCGGCCAGGGCTGCCTCGCCTTCCTCGGCAGCCACCATCACCTCCAGCAGGTCATCCTCTTTTTTGTCGCGCCAGCGCCGGAGGGAAGCCACTTCATCCTGCAGACTGGCCAATTCTTTGGGGTTGGTGACGCGCCCGCTGTAGAGGCGCTGTTCGTCGGTCTCGATCTTGTGGCTCAGGCTGCTCACTTCCAGGTCCAGGTCTTTCATTCGAGCCCGGCGTTTGGCGAGGCGTGCCTGGGCCTCGACTACCATTTTGCGTGCCCGTTTCAGTTCATTGCTTTCGACCAGGCTGGCCGCGATTTCCTTCAGCCGGCGCGACGCACTCTCGATTTCGAGGTCTACTTGCTGCAGCCCGTATAAATGTTGAGTCCGACTCATGATTAGTTCCTTCTGCGGTAACTACTCGGCAACCTTTGCCCAGGTTGCGAAAAAGAAACAGCCTAATGCCAACGGCATCAGGCTGCTATCGCCAGCCGTGCGCGACTGAAGCGGATCCCTCGGGCCAAAGAGGGCGTACAGGCTATGCCAGCCACGCGTGGGGCGTGGTCGTGTTGTTGCCAAACAGCCAAAGGATGGCGCAGCCGAATGTAAGCCGGCAGATTTGAAGACATTGTTGTCAGATACACTTCCTCTCTGGATCGGCGTCGCTTGCCTGTCCATTGAATGACTGAGATTATAACACGAACGACGGCGCAAGACAAGGGGGTTACAATCCTGAGCATATGTCTGAAAAGTAGGGTGGGGCAGCCTTTCCAGGCTGCCCAGGCGAGCTAGCCCATAGGTCCCCTCTGGGGAAAAGCCCACCCCACAGCTTTTCAGACAGCTTCTGAGGTCTCTTCGATCAGAAGGCGTTAGGTCATGCTTCTTCCCCGTGCGTTAGCTCGGCTAACATCTACAAAAGAAAAAGGCATGCATTATCCCCTGATCCTGGCCGCAGCGGGCGTGTTTAGTGGTCCCGCACCAGTTTGCGCCTGACGGCGTCGTGAGGTACAATTCAACATCAACCGCGCAGTTAGCATCAGGCACGGTTTTTCTGTTGTCTTATTACTTCTGGGCGTAAGAAGGTATCTGAAAAGTCGTGGGGCGGCCTTTCCAGGCTGCCCAGGCGGGCTGGAAAGCCCACCCCACTTTTTAGAGACATGCTCTAAGATGCAGGAGATTGCACTCTGTAAGGAAAGAGAGGCGAGAGAAAATGAAGGTCCTGTTGCTGGAGGACGTGGATAAATTGGGACACGCCGGCAAAGTGGTGACAGTTGCCGACGGTTATGGCCGCAATTATTTGATTCCTCGCGGGCTGGCCAAAGTGGCCAGCAAGGGTACCCTCAAACAAGCCGACCAGGTGCGCAAGTCTGGCGAGCGTAAACGCGCCCGAGAACTGGCCGATGCCCAGGACCTGGCGCGGCGTATCGAGGGACTCACGCTCACCTTCCAGGCGCGCGCCGGGGAAAAGGGGAAGCTTTACGGTTCCATCACCACCGCCGACCTGGCCGAGGGGCTGCAACGCGAACTGGGCCAGGAGTTTGACCGGCGCAAGATTATCAGCGATCCGCTGCGCCAGCTCGGCGAACATTCGGTTCCAGTGCGGCTGATGGGGGATGTGTCGGCCAGCCTCAAGGTTGTCATTGAACCTGAAGGGGGACAGCTAGAGGAGACCCCGGAGAGCGAGGTTGAGCCTGCCGAGGCGGAGGCAACCACTCAGTAGTGGATCCTTTTGTGAAACCGGTTAGGATCGATCTGCTGCCCGGCGAGCGGCGTCTTTAATGGCCTCCCAGAGATTAATGACGTCATCACCCAAGGTTCTGGCCTGAGCGTCTACGTAAGCCTCGTTGAGGGGAGTGCTCTGTGCTGCATCGGCGCCCAGATAATAGAAAACCATCATCTGATAGATGTCAGTTTCGTGCTTGCGGGATCGGCCTTCATTCCAGGCAATGAGCTTGCCGACAATGACATCTTCGGGGCGAGCACACCAGATTTCGAAGGACTCTCCGCCCGGTAGTTCAACCATCTGCCTTAGCCGGCGCTGGAACGCTTGTCGATAGCGGGTATCCATGGTCTGGGGCATCAAGTCGGCCTTTTCGCCCCGGCTGGTATCAATGATTTTGAACATGATGCCCATGCGGATGGAATCATGCATCTGCACAGGATCGGCGTAGTAGCGAGGGGGTGGATAGGTGTCCGCCAGTGCCCGGATGTGTTTCTCATCCAGGTCGACAATGATGTCGATATCGTAGGTGGTGCGGGTGCTCCCGTAGACCGCAGCGGCAAAAGCTCCGATCACCATGTAAGGAGCGTTGATGGTTTCCAGTGTTCTCAGGATATCCAGAAAAAGGCTAAGGTCCGGGGGGCGTTCGTTCGGCACGCTCTAGCTCCTCTAATACCTTCACATTGAGGTCGCGTGGCGACAGGTGAGGATATCGCCGCCGAAGCCGCCCTCGGATCAAGCCCACCGTCAGCTCTCGCGCATCAAGCATCACGCGGATACGCTGGCCGGGAGAAAGCTTCCCCAACAGGCGCATCTGGTCTAAGTCTACCGGGTCGAAGTGACAGGATGATTTCATCGTATCGCATTATACTGTATTATTCCAACTTACAAAAGGCGAGGTTGCCCAGGGAATGCCTTCAGATTTGGGGGTGATTTGTGCCGTAGAGGCCGGGACCAATGGAGTGAGCAGACCGATAATTGGCTGATCTCTGTCTGTTTTGCACCATCGGCCTCACTCTGTTTAGTATACTGTAACAGGGAGGGTGAGTAGTTACCTTCGTTGTTTCGTGTTTGCCGCCTCTTCTTCCCCCGCTTCAGACTGGCTCACCGGCAGGGCCACAGTGAAGCGGGTCCCCAGGCCTTCCACACTTTCGACGCCGATGCGCCCCCCGTGCGCTTCGACCACCTCTTTGGCGATGGCCAGCCCCAAGCCCGATCCCTGGCGCGACGTCCGTGCCTTGTCCGCCTGGTAGAACCGTTCGAAGATGCGGGGCAGATCCTCCGAGGGGATGCCGCGCCCGGTATCGGCGATACTCACCTCCACGAAGTCGGCGCGCAGACTGACGAGGGTTGAAGCGTCGGGGCGGGCCAGGATGCCGCTGCGCTGGGGGCGCGGCTGCGCCTTCAGGACTTGCGCCGTTACCTGCACCCGGTCCCCTTCCGACGTATATTTCAGCCCGTTGTCCAGCAAATTGGTGAAGACCTGGCTCAGCCGGTCGCCGTCTCCCGTCACCCGGGGCAGCTCCGGTAAATCGGCGTGGAGGGTCACCCGTTTTTCGGCGGCAACCGGCGCCAATGCCTGCACCACGTCGCCCACCAACGCTGCCAGGTCCAGGGGACGCCGCT
>JAHELX010000858.1 GCA_024643945.1 Anaerolineales bacterium | reverse complement strand
ACTTGATATTCATAGCTCTTCTCCCACGGATTTACCGTCGTGCCTCTATAAATCCGAATAGTAAAGGTATGTAAACCCGGAGTCTCTGGGGCAACGACATTCCATTGCCACTTAACTGGACTGGCCAGCGGCTCAAGATCTACGGTTCGCAGTTCTGGGCCTCTCGTTTCACCAAAACCATCTAATTCCGCTCGCATATTCTCACTAATTTCCAGGCTGCCTGCGTCTGAGCCGAACTTTCGTATAATGGGTCGGACTAACTCAGCTTCAGGCAATGGCTGCAATATTGGATTGAAATCCTCGCTTCCGGTGATGGACGCTTCAATCGCCGCGACCTGAGCCGGGAGGCCAATTGCCAGCGACACCACACCGCTGGTGCCTGCTTCTATGGTCTGAGGGTACGTAACTTTGTATTGACCCTGGACAACTTTTTCAGGCGTCGGCGTCATAGTCGCCGTCGAGGTTGGCGTGCCCACAAATCCTATAATGGCGAAAGAACGACTGGGTCGGTAAGCGAGGAGCAAAACCATCAGAATAAGAATGAGGCCAATACCGGCCAGGGCTGGGCGGCGATATTCCGGCAGGCGTGTATATCGCCTGCCGTCCACAAGGGGAGCTTGCTTTTTACTAAAAGCCACGTAGATGCTCGCAAACAGTCCAGCCGCCAATATAAGTGCGATAGAGATAGTAACGCCTAAGTAGGCATTCTTTAAGGCAAAAAAGATAAAGCCAATAACTATAATCGCCAGCCCAACGGCCCCCTTAAGCAAAACGGGCGACCCCTGAATTCGCCCAATCCCGCCCTGTTGCGCACCCGCCATCAGCGGCTCTAGGACGCCTGGGGTTGGGGTTGGCACGACCGGCACCTGGTCCGGCTGCCATTCCGCACCAGCTAAGTGCTCCACGTCGAAGATGCGGCCATCCGGGGAGCGCAAGTAGAGCACCGGCGTGCCCCACTCCACGTCGTTACCCTGGGCGAATATGGCTTTGCGCGCCTCGGCCAGCGCCGCGTCCAGCGGATAGCCATCGGCCAGGGCGGTGTAGAACTCGTGGGCGAAGGTGATGGCCGCCTCGTCGCTGATCTCGAACTGCATGGCAATCACGGCCGGGATACCCTGCTGCAGCAAGCTCTGAGCCGCTCCGGCAAAGGGATCGCCCCGCGAGCTGCGCGCCCCCTCGCAGGCGTTCAGGATGGTCAGGCGCAAGGTGCGCTCGTCGTGTAGCAGCGTGCCCAGGTCCTGGCCGCTGATCGGCCGGCCCCGCCCTTCTTCATCCTCCATGATCAGCAGCCCATCCTGCGCCCGTTGGTCGAAGCCGCCGTGCCCGATGAAATGGAAGACATGGTACCCACCGCGCCGCAACTGCCGCTGCAGGGCGCTCAGCGTGGCCGTTTCCAGCCGCTCCAGCGTGACCAGCCCCCGTTGCTCCAGGCCGCTCAGGGACTCCTGCAGCTTGGCCCACTCGCCTTCCACGTCCAGCGGGGGGTAATCGCTCGGGCTGGAAATCATGGCCAGCACTCTGAGGGGCGGCTTGACCGCCAGCGGTTGAATACGCTCCGGCAGGTCCAGATAGCGCACCAGGGGCGTCTCCACCGAAAGGGAGAGGAAGCGGTTGAGGGATGGGTTGTAGAGATACTCCCAGGGCAGGTCGGCCAGCTCGGGCGCATCGGCCAGGCGCAGCCGGACGCGCAGCCCGGCTCCCTGTCTTTCGGCCTCCTCCACGCTGCTGCGCAGGCAGGCGCCCACCTCGCCGCCAAAAACGGCCTCAAACAGACGTCCACCCAAAGCCTTAGCGGCCTCCATATCCGGTGACTCCATGCGGCGCGTACTCCGTCGCGTGCGGCCAACACGCAGCAGGAAGTTCTCCAGCTCCAGATCGGAGAAAGGCAGACTGAAATTGCCGACGGCCTGGCCACCCGGGGAGTTTAGGATCCGGGCGCGATAGTCTTCCTCTGAGGGCTCGATGAGCAAGTCAAAGTCCAGATAGCTTAACTCGGTCACGGCCACTTTCTCCTTGTCTAGTCTTGTCTTGAGTTAGCCGAGGGAGGGGAGAGACAGAAAGTATGTTGGTAGTCCGGTCGGAGGAGCCCCCTCAGTCAACGTGGGGTTTCTTAAATCCAATTATAGCAGATTTTCTAGATAATTCCAACCGTTTTTCTGGCATCCCAGGAGTCTCATATTGAATGTTCGAATGTAAGGGTATGCCCCTGCAATATAAAATTGACAAAATGAGAATTGCTGAGCTGGATGTAAGCCTACAACGCCTGATTTATCAACGGAAAAATGTTTAAGGTTCTCTTAAGGTAATCTTTAGTTGAGCATAAGGACTAATAGCGCGTTTTTATCTATACTTGAGAGGAGTTATTCCATTGGTTACCTCATTTGCAGTGAACGGCTCGGTGACGACAAACCCGTGGACCTCTCAAGTTGAAGACAATGCCCCTGGAGGCGACCTTATGGCTGCTGGTCATCGTTTGGGTGCCCGGCGGTGTCACCGGGTTCTTTTGCTACTTGCGCAGCGCGGTAGGTTGATTTAAGGGAGGGTCAAGCCATGACGACAGAAGCTTCTCCAGCCGATTCACCCGAAACAAAGCCGCGGTCCCGGATACGCACCTGGCTCATCATGGCCGGAGTTCTGGTGATTGTAGTGGGTGGCGCCATCATCGGCTATACCTATTTGCGTAACGCCAGCCTGTACGTCACCACCGACGACGCCCTGGTGCATTCGAATATGGCTCCGATAGCGGCGACCGGCGCGGGAAACCTCGAAACCTGGCTGGTGGAGCCGGGCGCGCAAGTCG
>JAHELX010000857.1 GCA_024643945.1 Anaerolineales bacterium | reverse complement strand
GATGGCTCTTATACCCACGTGCGGGCACTCTAAGAGCAGGGAGCCGGGCTTCGCTCCGGCTCCCTGTTTCTGTCCTGCTACGTATGCAGGAACGCAATCCTAAAGCTTCTCTTTAGACAGCGCATAGATCCAGTCGTAAGGTGGCTGTTGGTAGGCCGGATTGTAGTAGTAGCCTTTAATCCACGTCTGGAGGTGGTAACGCTCGACCTGCTGGTACATCCAGATATTGACGGCCTCTTCCTGGGCCTTGAGCTGAAGCTCCTCGTAGACCGGACGGCGTTCCTCAGGCGTGGTCAGAGTGGCACCCTTCACGATCAGCGCGTCGAATTCAGCCGCTTTGTCCTCCGGCATGTTCACGATACGGCCATAGGCGCCCTGCGAGTGCAAGAAGGCGTGTGACCAGTTGTGCGGGTCGTGATAGTCCTCCAACCAGCCACCCACGTAGATGGGCAGCTTCCCCTGGCGCCGGCTCTCGAGCAGCACCGGCCAGGGCATACCCACCACGGCCACGTTGAAGCTGGGATTGACCGCCTCGATACCCGCCTTGAGAATCTCCGAGGACAGGAGCCGGGTGTCGTTGCCAGTGTTGTAGGCCATCTGGAAGTAGAAGCCCCGGTTCCAGACGTCGTCCTCGTCCTCACCCGCCGGGATGCCATCCTTGTCCAGGTCGGCCAGCTTGAACTCCTCCTCGCACTTGGCCGGGTCGTAGGAGTAGAGCGGTTTCTCGCCCTCGCGATAGCCCATCATCCCTTCCGGAATCGGTCCCTGGGCCTGGGCGCCCTCGCCGGCCAAAGCATCATTGATCATGGCGTGGAAGTCGAAGCAGTAGTTGAAGGCCTTCCGGATGTGGATGTCGCTGAAGAAGTCGGGCGTGATGCCATTGCCATCCAGCTCGCCACTGCCGATGTAGGGATTGCCACCCTCGACGTTGATCTGCCAGTTGAACTGAGCCGGCGTGATGCGTGGTGCTGGCAGGTCGCGATAGGCCAGGATGTAGCCATCAGGGTTGGCATCCTCGCAGTGCTCGTCCTGGTAGCAGAAGGTCTTAACGTAAGGCTCAAGCTGCGGGCGGTATTGCGGCGGGGCGTAGATATGGTCTGCGTCGCCGGCCTCAAACATGGCCAGGCGGGTGCCCCACTCGGTAATGTTCTTGAACAGCACGCGCTTGATGCTCGCCGGGCCACTGGGACCACCCTCCCACATGGGCTCGGTGCGCCAGTAGTCCTCGAAGGCGGTCAGCACCGTCTCTTCGCCCGGGGTCCAGTGATCCAGCATATAAGGACCGGTGCCATTCGCCTGGTCGAACAGGATCGTCTCCTCGGCAGGCGGGTCGGCCCAGTTCTGCCAGGTGGCGCAGTCGCCATCCCAGGCCCCATTCTCGACCATCCACTCCATATCGGTGATGCCGCCCAGGAAGTTCACGGCCAACAACGATAGGAACCAGGGCGTGGGTGCATGCAGGTTATAGGTGACCGTGCCCGCCTCGTCGTCGGCCACCACCGCCCCCTTGACCGCCTCACACACCTGCACCAACTCGTCGGACGTCAGGTCGTCGAAGTTCTCCTTTCCCACGTAGGCGGCGGCAAAGTCTCGGACGGAAGCCATGGAGAGATCAGGACCGAAGAAGGCTTCGTAGGTCATCCAGTGCGGGCCGTCAATGCGCCCCTGCAACATGGCGCGCCAGTTGGTGTAGGCCACATCGTGGGGCTCCAGCGTGCCCCCCTGGTGAAACTTGACGCCATCCCGGATGTTGAAAACCCACACGTCACCCGCATCGTTGAGCGTCCAGTCGGTGGCCAGGGCCGGGACAAAGTC
Organism: Anaerolineales bacterium; assembly: GCA_024643945.1. The sequence continues at coordinate 987 of JAHELX010000857.1, read as the reverse complement.
GTCGGTGCGCTCCCGGTTATACCAGATCAGCCCCTCATACATGTTAGCCGCAATAGATCCACTGGCGGTGTCATACATCCAGGCGGGGTCCAGGGTTTCTTGCTCGCCCGCGCCGGTGATGACCACGTACGTGTCCTCGTTCTTGAAGTCGGGGGCGACAGCAGCCACCTGTGGCCCGGCGGCCTCCGGCTCTGGCGTGGGCGTGACCATCACCTCTTTCACCACCTCTACGGTTTCGACGACTTTCTCCCCCTCTTTTTCGACCACGACGGTCTCTTTAACCACCACCGTCTGTACGACCGGCTCTGGTGCTGCCGGAGCGCCACATTGGCCGGCAACCATCGAAAACACGACCAACACGGAAAACAGCACCATTGCCATTTTCTTGGAAAACATAGGTCTCCTCCTTAATAAATATGCGTTCGCACAGAGACTGGTTACCCGGAGTGAACACCTTGCTCACTCCATTTTGTGAGAGCAACATTCAAGGCTGACCGCTTAATCACCCCCTTTCACAATAAAAAGCACCACTTCAGTACTCATATGGTCCACCTTTTAGAAGCTTACTCTCTGGGAGGGAAGGAAGAAAAGAGGGGGATGTAACCTTAGGCGATTGTCTCTCGATCAGCGGCACCGCGGGCGGAGTATCTCCCGACTCAGCATCCGCCCTGGCCATAAGACGATGCTGAGTTTTGAGCAAGTATAGTTCGTGCTCCTCAGAAATGACTGCCGCGTTGGAAGAAGCTGATCGATCACCTGTGTCCACCGTAGCCACAAGGGATAGCGGGGCATAGGATGAGTTGCGGATATCAACGGGGTTTAATAGCGTCTGCAGGCCAATCCCTCCAAGCATAACCAGCAACAGAGTCAAGATAGGTTGCATCGACAGGGACAGCCAGGGTAAGGGGAACCGCTGTGGGGGCGATCTGTCCTTCTCCAACGCTAGCTTGATCCGCTTCCAGACGCACTCTGGCGGCTCTTGCTCAC
>JAHELX010000165.1 GCA_024643945.1 Anaerolineales bacterium | reverse complement strand
CCTTGCTGAATGCGTTGGAGCGTGGGGTGTACAACCACATCCCCGGCGATGGACGCGAGTTGGTGGTGACCGACGAAGGGGCGGTCAAGATCCGGGCCGAAGATGGGCGCGCCGTCACCGGCGTGGACATCTCATCCTTTATCGGCGCATTGCCCAATGGGGCCGACACCCGCCACTTCAGCACGGCCAACGCCAGCGGCAGTACCTCACAGGCGGCCAACATCGTCGAGGCGCTGGAAGCGGGCGCCCGCGTGCTGCTGGTAGACGAGGACACCGCTGCCACCAACTTTATGATCCGTGACCACCGCATGCAAGAGTTGATCGCCAAAGAGCGAGAGCCGATTACCCCCTTCATTGACAAAGTGCGCCAGCTATTCGATGAGCACGGCGTGAGCACGGTATTGGTAATGGGCGGCAGCGGCGATTACTTCGACGTGGCCGATGCGGTCATCGCTATGGATGCCTACGTTCCTCGCGATGTGACCGCCCAGGCCAGGGTCATCGCCCACAAGTATCACGCCCAGCGCCGCCCGGAAGGGGGCGACCGATTCGGCCAGGTGACAGCGCGCGTTCCCCTGGCGGAGTCGCTCGACCCCAGCAAAGGCCGGCGCGAGGTGAAAATCTCGGCCCGGGGGGTGAAGACCATTCTCTTCGGCACCAGCGACATCGAAATGACCGCCGTCGAGCAGTTGGTGGATCCCAGCCAGCTCAACGCCATCGGCCAGGCACTTTATTACGCCCGCCAACGCTATATGGACGGTCGCCGTACCCTGCCCCAGATCCTGGATGCGGTGATGGCCGACCTGGATCGCCAGGGACTCGACGTGCTCGACCGGCGTCCCGTCGGCGACTTGGCCCGCTTCCGCCGCTACGAATTGGCGGCGGCCCTCAACCGGCTGCGCACATTACAAGTCAAGCGTGATGCGTAAAACGTAAAGACGTGAAACGTAAAGCGTAAAACGTAAAACGTGATGGGTAGGTTTGCGCTTTATATCTTCACGTTTTGCGTCTTTACGTTTTACGCTTTACGTTTCACGTCTTACGACACATACAACAGGGCTATTGTAACAACCTTCAGCGTGTGTTATAATCAATTGTGGGAAATCTAGGTTAGCGGGGGCGAATACAGGCGTAGCAGGCCTCCCGAATTCCGAGAGATAAAGGTTGCAATGGCCATTGGCGTAATGCAGTTGACCCGTGAACAGATTATCCGACGTGTTCGGGCCGGTGTGATGGCAGTCCGCGACGACGTGATGGCAATTGTCATCTTTGGCTCTTTTGCGCGGAGCAAAAGCTTCCGGGACATAGACGTATTGGTGGTGGTGAGAGGGCCCGAAAAGCCACCTCTGGAACAAGGGGCGGAGATGAGCGCCATCCAGCAGGCTATTGCCTTGCCCCTGGACGTAGACGTGCTCATCTACGGCGAGCAGGAATTGCAGCGGGGGCTGGCTTCTCGCTTCCCGCTGCTGCTTGACGTGGCCTTCGATGGCCTCGTCATCCACGGTCAGGAGTGGTTGGCACCTCTGCTGGCACAGACGCGCCGCGATGTGTCGGCACGCGGCATCCGGCGCACTGAGACCGGTGGTTGGCGGTACCCTGTGCTCTATCGGCAGAACACGCCCCTCTCCCCTGTGGGGAATGCCGACTGGGCGCGTAAGTGGCTGGAAGACGCCGGGCGCGACCTGGCAGCAGCTGAAGCCCTCTTTGATGCGCGCCTTTTCGACCGCTGCATAACGCATTGCCAGCAAGCCACCGAGAAGGGTGTCAAGGCTGTGTTGGCATGCTTCGGCCGCCTGGAGCGGATGCATTTCGTGGGCGTGGTACTGCGTGCCGAGCTAGAGCAGCAACACTTGCAGGGTGAGGGGCACCAGGATGCCTTGACGCAACTGGCCGAAGATGCCCAGACGTTAGAGCCGGCTGCCATCTGGAGCCGATATCCTCGCGAGGATGCGGACGGCATAACCCTTCCGGCTGAGCGATACGACGCCGCGTCTGCTGAAAAGGGCTTGGCCGTAGCTCAACGAAGCCTCTGGACCGGCAGAGCTTTTATTGAGTGGTGGTTTGCTCCTACCGACGCAAACGATGCGGAGGAAGCGCCCAATGAGAATCGTCCTTGATGCGATGGGTGGTGACTATGCGCCCGAAGTGACCGTCCACGGCGCGGTGTGGGCCGCCCGGGACTTCGGAGTAGAGATGCAGCTCGTCGGCCGCCCGGACTTCATCCAGTCTGAGCTGCAAAAGCACAACACCGCTGGCTTGTCGTTGCCCATCATCCCAGCCAGCGAGATCATCGAGATGGACGAACATAATCCGGCCAACGCCGTCAAAGTCAAAAAGGATGCCTCGATGGTGGTGGGGATCGAGATGCTCAAACGGGGCGAGACCGACGCCTTCGTCACTATGGGCAACTCGGGCGCCGGGTTGGCGGCGGCTCTTTTGCACCTGGGTCGGATTCGTGGTGTCAAACGGCCGGCTATCGCCACGACGTATCCCTGTGCCTCTGAGCACGGCTTTTGCTTCCTCCTCGACATCGGCGCCAATGCCGATTGCAAACCGGAGTATCTCTATCAATTCGCACTGATGGGCAGTGCCTACACCGAACGGGTGCTGGGTATTTCCAATCCGCGCGTGGCAATCGTTTCCAACGGCGAGGAAGAGGGTAAAGGGAATATGCTGGTACAGGATGCCCTACCCTTACTCAAGAGCGGCCCCTTCAACTTTGTGGGCAACGTAGAAGGTAAAGATGTCCCGGCTGGCCTGGCCGACGTGGTGGTGACCGACGGATTCACCGGCAACGTAATCATCAAGCTCTCGGAGGGGGTGGCCAAGATGTTGATGGACGCCATCAAAACCGAAGTCAAGGCGCGTCCCCTATCCATACTTGGGGCAGCATTGGCCAAACCGGCCTTCAATGCAGTGAGCAAAAAGCTTGACTACCGCGAATTCGGCGGGGGGGCGTTGCTGGGCGTGGACGGCGCGGTCATCATTGGCCACGGCCGCTCCGACGCTTATGCTGTGCGCAATGCCATCCTCCGTGCCCGGCAGGCGGTGGAGAGTGGTGTGATTGACGTTATCAAAGGTGGGCTGTAACTTCATCTTCGACTAGACAGGAGCAACAATCTGTGCAACTTCGACCCGACCACGAACGAGTTGTCATTACCGGCATGGGTGCTATTACCCCACTGGGACTCAACGTAGAAGATACCTGGCGGGGAATGGCCGAAGGCCGGTCTGGTGTGGATTATATCACCCTGTTTGACGCCAGCCACTTCCCTACTGGCTTCGCTGCCGAAGCCAAGAATTTCGATCCGACGCAGTATATGCCACGCAAAGAAGCCCGGCGCATTGCGCGCGCTACTCAGTTCTCGCTCGCTGCTTCTATGCAGGCTATGGCCGATGCCGGCCTGGAACGATTTGCAGAGTTGGCGCTTCAGAATGGCCTGGCGCAACGCAGCGGCGTGCTGCTCGGCACTTCTTATGGGGGCTTTAGTGCGGCTGAATATGCCATCCGAGATTACCATGCCCGGGGGCTGAGCAGAGTCAATCCCTTTGCCCTGGCGGCTTCGCTGCCGAATATGGTCACCTCGCACGTCTGCCTGCATTACAACATCCAGGGATATACCAATACCATTTGCACTGCCTGTGCCTCAGGCACGCAGGCCGTAGGCGAAGCGGCTGAAGTGATCCGCCGCGGCAAAACTGACCTCATGCTGGCGGGTGGGGTGGAGGGTGTGATCACCGAGGTGGTCCTGGCCGGATTTACGGCTATGCGTGCCATCTCTACTCGCAACGATGATCCCGCTGGCGCCTGCCGTCCTTTTGATGCTGAACGCGATGGCTTCGTCCTCGGCGAAGGTGCTGCCGTCTTTGTGTTGGAACGACTGCCGCGCGCTCTGGAGCGGGGTGCCCGCATCTATGCCGAGGTGCTAGGCTATTCCAGTTCTGCCGACACCTACCACATGGCTCAGCCAGATCCTCATGGCAAGTACGCTAAACTGGCCATGCGCTGGGCGCTGGAGGATGCCGGGGTCGCTTTGGATGAAGTGGATTACATCAATGCCCATGCGCCCGGCACACCCCTGGGCGATGTCGCCGAGACGGTGGCTATTAAAGGGCTGTTTGGTGAGCGTGCCTACGACATCCCTATCAGTTCTACCAAATCCATGATTGGCCACGCCCTCGGAGGTGCCGGGGCGATCGAGGCCCTGGCTTGCGTTCAAACCATTCGAACAGGGATCATCCATCCCACCATCAATTACCACACCCCGGATCCCGCCTGCGACCTGGACTACGTGCCCAACGTCGCCCGCCAGTCTGACGTGCATGTCGCTCTGTCCAATTCCTTCGGGCTGGGTGGCCAAAACGCCTGCCTGGTGCTGAGCCGTTTCGAGCCGTGAAAACTCAATTCTACGCAACAAGGTGGCTGCCATGAAAGTTTTCGTCAACGAAGAGTTCATTCAACGCCGTGCCAAACTTACGCGCTGGGCCAGTCTCATTGGGTTGGGCGTGCTTTTTCTGGGGCTTGTTCTCTCTTTTAACCAGCAATACTTCTACTATTCGCTGCCGGCTCTGCTCATTGGTCTCATCCTGGCCAGCATTAGCGGCTTTAATGCCAATCGTTACGTCAAAGAACCACGTCCGGATCAAATTCTGGTGAAGGTACTGCGGGGCTTCGACAACAGTTATCAACTCTTCAATTACACTGCTCCGATTCCGCAGGTGCTATTAACCCCCTCCCGGGTGTATGCGCTGTTGGTGAAGCCCCAGGATGGCGTGATCCGCCAACAGGGGAAACGCTGGCGGCGTGATTTCAGTCTGCGGCGTATTTTCCTCCTTTTCGGCGAGGAGTCGCTGGGTAACCCGACCCGCGATGCCAATGCCGAGGCCCAGCGCTTGGAGCGCGAACTGCAAAAGGCATTGGGCGAAGAGGCCCCGGCCGTCGAGCCGATCATCGTTTTCACGCATCCCAACGCACAGCTTGAGATTTCAGACTCGGCGTCGGGCGAAACAAACGATGTGCCGGCTTTGAATGGCAAGGACCTGAAGAAATATCTACGAGCTCAGCCCAAGGGTGAATCATTCAGCACCGATCTGCGCAATCGTCTTGCCGCGTTCTTGCAAGGCGGTGCCGGGTAGGGGCGTATGGCCATACGCCCCTATCTAAGCGGCTTGCGCTTCGAAGTGTCCGTAGCGTGGTGGCGCCCGCTGCTTCTTAACCTGTTGGCGCTGGGGCTGCTGGCGCTGGCGACGGCTGGCTTTTTCTGGCGGATCCTCTTCGCCGGGGCATGGATGCCTGCCGGCGGCGGTGACCTGGCTGCCCTCCTGTATCCCACCTATCATCTGGCCGCCCAGTCGCTCAAGAGCGGGATGATCCCGCTCTGGAATCCCTACCTGTGGGGCGGCACTCCCTTTGTTGCCGACATTCAAGCCAGCCTCTTTTACCCGATCAACCTGATCTACTTTTGGCTGACGCCGCAGGTGACCTACCGGGGGGTGATGCTGCTTTCGGTATTCCATTTTTGGCTGGCCGGGGTAGGAATGTATCTATTCCTGAGGAGCCTCTTGCCGGGCAGAAGGGTGGAAGAGCTGAAGAATGGCAACGTGGAAGATCAGGGAAGCCTTGCCCCCGCACACCTCGGCCCCTCTGCTTCCTGGCTCGCCATCTCCCTCCCTTCCCTGTTCGGCGCGCTGGCCTTTATGTTCTCCGACTATTTCATCGTTCACTTTGGCAACCTTAACCTCATCGCTCAGGCAGCTTGGCTGCCTTTCATTTTTCTCTTCTACCATCGTTCGCTGTCGCAACGGCGGCCATGGCTGGCTGTGTGGTCCGGCGTATTCCTGGCTATCGCTGCCACGGCGGGGCACATCCAGCCCCTGCTCATCATCACCCTGGGATTGGGATGGGACTTGTTGTATCATCTGGGGCTGGCCCTCGTCAGATGGCGAGCGGAAAGAAACGCCTTTTCTCTCAGGGAATGGAGTTCTGCGAAGCACCTGTTGCGCGACTGTCGCTTGCCCCTGGCTACTTTTGCCATAACCCTGGTGGTGGGTCTGGGACTGGCGGCTTTCGTCCTGTTGCCTGCCTACGAGATGGTTGCCTACACCCCGCGTGCCGATTACAACTATGCCCAGGCCAGCGCCTATTCGCTGTCGCCGGCTCAATTGGTAGGTTTGTTGGTGCCCAGCTTCTTTGGACGCGACCCGGCTACTCACTGGGGGGTGTGGGACCGGGTAGAGGTGGGATATGCCGGCGTGCTGACACTGCTGCTAGCCCTTTTTGCCTTGCTGGCCGCAACCCGAGGGGGCGACTCGGCGGAGGAAAGCGGTTTTTCAGCGGAGAAGAGCTACCGGTTTGCCTCTCTGGCGCTCTTCAGCCTGCTGCTGGCGATGGGAGGATACACGGTGTTGCACGGCTGGCTCTATGGGCTGCTCCCCGGCCTGGGGGGCATGCGTGCGCCGGCCCGCTTCGTTTTTTTGATGGACTTCGCCCTGGCTGCCCTGGCTGCCCTGGGACTGGACGCCTTGATCCGCGGGTCGGACGAATATGTCCGTCCCGCGTTAGGTCGCATCTTGCGTGCTGCGCCGTGGGTCATCGGCGCAGTGATACTCTTCGCCATTCCCCTCGCCTTTTACGCCGTCATCACCAGCCAGGACAAGGACCCTGTCATCTTCGCCCGGACCTCGGCGGCAGCCAACGGACTGGTCTTCTTCGCCGGGCTGCTCGTCGTTGGGGTGGGGCTCTTTTACCTGCGTCATCGTGGGGTGACTCGCCCGGCCATGCTCGGCGCCCTGGCCGTCGGGTTGCTCTTCTTCGACCTGGCCAGCCTGGGGGGCGGTGTGGACGTGGGCTATGACGACCCCACCCGCACTTTCGACCATCCGGCTGTCATCCAGTTCCTCAAGTCCGACCCCGACCTGTACCGCATTGACAGCCGCACCGGCGTGTGGCACCTGTGGCAGCCCGACACCAGTCTGTTGCACCGTATCTTCGACGTGGGGGGGCTGATCAATCCGCTCAATCTGGCCGATTACGACCGCTACTGGAACGGCATCCCCAGCCGGTCGTCGCCGCTCTACGATTTCCTTAATGCCAAATACGTCATTGCGGCCAAAGACGTGACGCTGGATTGGGAGAAGTTCGTCCCCGTATTCGACGGCGACCCGGCGCTGAACGTCTACCTGAACCGGCGCGCCTTGCCCCGGGCGTTGGTCGTCCACCGGGCCATCGCCGTGTCCAACCACGAGGCTGCCTACGCCGCCCTGCATACCCCTGACTTCGACCCGGCTACCGTCGTCGTCGTCGAGGGCGGCGAGGCGTTAAACGTGACCCCTTCCGGCGCGGCGGCTATCCGCTTTGACGCCTTCGGCCTGAACGAAATTCGGTTGCACGTGAAGACCCCGGCCGACGCCTACCTGGTCCTCAGCGAGGTGTGGTATCCCGGCTGGCGCGCCATGGTGGACGGGGTGCCGGCGCCCGTGCTGCGCGCCAACTACGCCTTCCGTGCCATTCGGTTGGGACCGGGCCAGCACCAGGTGCGCCTGACCTTTGCCCCTCGCTCATGGACGATTGGGTTGGCGATCAGTGGTTTGACGTTGCTGGCTTTGGTGGGTTGGGGAGGGGGGCGAAGTGTACACAAGAAATTGCAGCAGCGGGATCAAGCGTGAACCTTGCACGACGGTTGGCGTTTCGGCCTGAACGAGACACGCAGAAGCGCCGTTCAACTCCCCTTGTAGGGTAGAGCTTCCAGTGACACCTGGCCGCTCAACGCCTCAAACTCTGGATCTTTGTGGAGGAGAATGGCATTCTGCTGTATGGCGAACGCAGCGATGATCGCGTCTGCCAGCGACAGGTGATGGGTGGCTTTCAGGCGGGCTGTTGTTAATAGGGTGGGCTCATCCATATTCCACAAAATCCTCCCCGGCAGTTGCTTGATCAAAGCATAACGCCGGTCGGCTTCGGCCTCTCCTCGCTCTTGTTGGGTGATATAGCAGGCTTCCAGTAAGACCAACCAGGGGAGCAGAACCTCCTCTTGGACCAGCACCTGCTCTACTCGTTCCGCGCCTGCCTCATCTTCAATCAGCGTCAAGAGGGCAGAGGTATCCAGCAAATAGCGTTCAGGACTCACGCTTGCGATCCTCACGCCGATCTGCCAGCAGGCGTTCGACCAGCCGCTCCCCACGTCCAGCGCCGCGCAGAGCCCGAATCGGGTCAGCGGGAATCGGAACGACTCGAATAGTCTGGCCGTCGTCCAGCCAGACCAACTGGTCGCCTTCCTGGATATGGTAGCGTTTCCGAATCGCTGCAGGAATTACAGTCTGCCCGCGTTTGGTGACTGCTGTTTGCATATTTTGTCCTCCTATTTCCGATTTTACAAGATATTTCTTGAAAATGCAAGCAGTATTTGATAGCTTCAACTGGGAAGGGTGAGGCGTTGGCTGCTGTGTCGCGGTATGCCCCAACTATATCTTCTGATGCCTCCTGCGATTTGCCAGGAACGCGATTTCTCATAAGATTGCTCTTAAGGCATTCGCCACCACCGATTGCTGACCGAACAGGCACACATTTGACAAACGTCAGTTCTGTGGTAATATCCTTCGCATTATTAAATATTTGTAATAATAAATTATTACAATAAGCTACTATGATCTCTCTAATTATACTGAGGTTTTGTTCGTGTCTGTAGCGTTAGATCCCAAAATGGAAAGGATTAAGCGCATCAGCGGCACTTTTATGCTGCTGATGTGGATCACCAAGCGGCGATTTCTTCAGTTGCTTCAGCCTTTTGGTCTGACCCCCCCGCAGTTTATGTCCTTAACTGCCCTCTCCATGCATAAAGAACCCTACACGATGAGCGATCTGACGACCATCACCCTTCATGATCCGCCGACGATGACCGGCATCGTAGATCGCCTGGTAAAAATGGGGTTGGTTCAGCGCTCCCGCAGCAAAGCTGATCGCCGGGTTGTTTTGGTACAGGCTACCCCGGTTGGCCTTGATCTGGTTAGACAGATTCACGAAAATCTCCTGAATGATAGCCTGGCTGCCTACGAAATTCTCACGGATGAGGAACTGGCCGAGATCGAACACGTATTCGCGTATGTTCTGCGGCGGGTGAGAAGATATATATCGGTTGATGGAACGGATTTGGATGCCGAGCTTGACAAGTTGGAATCTTTTATGTGTGACCCAATTGGCTGTGTAAAAAGCGAATCGGCGAATCAGCGAATGAGTGCGGCTTAGGGGAGGCGCACCTACTCTGCTGGCCCACACCCACGTGAGATAGGTGTAGACACCGGCCACGCGAGTTGAAGGAGTCCCAGCATCGCTGATTCGCTGGCTCGCTCTTTTGTTCATTATAGACATCGAGGTGAATTACTATGCAACGATGGCCTTTTCTAGCTCTAGCTTTGCTTCTGGTGGCATCTTTACCGCTGGCGGCTTGTGGCCCGGCAGCTAAACCGGCGGCTCAAGCGGCTGACTCGCCGGTCGCCCTGGTGGACGTGCCGGCGGCTCCGGTGCAAATAGCTCCTGTGGAGACCGGCGACATTGCCCAGGTTTACTCTTATTCTGGGGATATCCAGGCTGCGCGCAGCGTGAATGTGATGCCGGTGGCTGCTGGTCGCATCGAATCCGTGCCGGTGAAGGCGGGGGACGAGCTCAAGGCCGGCGACCCGATTGCCGTCGTGGAGAGCGAGGTCTACGCCGCGCAGTTGACGCAGGCCGAAGCCAATCTGGAGATCGCCAAGTTGAGCCTGACCAAGATGGAAGAGGGAACTCGCCCCGAACAGGTAGCGGCTGCCCAGGCGGCGGTCCAATTCGCCCGCAATGCGGTGAACGACCTGACCGGTATCAGCGACGATGAGCGCACGGCCGCCGCGGCCGCCTTGGCCCAGGCCGAGGCGGGTCTGCGCCTGGCTCAATCCGAGTACGACAAGATCGCGTGGGCCGGCCAGGTGGGAATGACGCCCCAGGCTCTTCAATTGCAACAGGCGACCATTGCTTACGAGGCGGCCAAAGCTGCCTACGATCTGCAGACGAACCCCAGTGACCTGCAGTTGTCGCCGTTGATGGTTCAGTTGGCTCAGGCTGAACTGGCGCTGGCGCTGGCCAAACAACCTTTTACCCAGACGGATTTTGACCTGGCGCGTGCTCGCGTCAAGCTGGCACAGGCAGCCGTGGATATGGCTAATGTGCAAGTGGATGAGACGACCATCCGTGCGCCCTTCGATGGGGTGCTGGCTGAGCTTTACATCACTCAAGGCAACATGGTCGGTCCCCAGGCGTCGGTGGCGCTGTTTGTGTCCAAACAGGTCGAGGTGGTCTTTAACGTTGAGGAGAGCCGAATTGGCAACGTGAGTGAGGGCCAAAACGCCGCCTTGC